>DASYCS010000001.1:0-8209 GCA_036500025.1 Mesorhizobium sp.
ACTCACCCGTCTGCCGCTCCCCTTGCGGGGCGCTCGACTTGCATGTGTTAAGCCTGCCGCCAGCGTTCGTTCTGAGCCAGGATCAAACTCTCAAGTTTTGAAACTTTGATTGGCTTTGATGTTGCAACCTAAGTCACAACTATCTGGTCACGCATTTGAATTGACGAGAACATTCACACCTAGATACTTGCGTATCTTGGTAGACTTATTCTCTCAAAACGTGTCCGCCAAAGTCTCGTTCGAACCATCTCGTCCCTGGCGGGACAAGGGGTTCAGCAGGACTCTGCCGCCCACGTTTCTCTTTCTTCATTATTTAATTTTCAAAGAACAGACATTGCAAAACAATGTCGAGGCCTGTCCGCTTGTGGCTTCGGGCCGATCGAGTGTCGCTTACGCGGCTCTCTTTGATTTCGTTCAACCAGGGCAGTCTTAGAAGCGAACTTCTTGGTCGCCAGCGGCGCGCCGCCCTCGTTGTTGAGGCGTATATAGTCGGGACCCGCTCCAAGTGTCAACAACGATTTCGAAGTTTTTTGAATTTTTTGCGACAAAAATCGCGATGCCCCGTTTTGGCAGCCGGCTTACGTAGGGGCCGCAAGGGTTTGCCCTTTTCGGCCCGTTCTCCATGCACAGGCACGAAGCCCTATTGCCGCCTCATTGGCGGTCGACACCCTGCATCGGCTTTGCAAGTGTAGGTTTCCGCCGGCGCTTTCGGGCCGCGGACAGGGCCGCAATCGCCTTCGGGCAACACCGTTTCGCTGCCCGCCCTATATAGAGAGTAGATCAGCAGGGATTCCCGAGGCCGGGTTTCGTTGACTTACCCGCCATCGCCGGGCAAATGTCACGGCTGCTATTGAGTGACACGCCCGCCTGGGAAGAAGCCACCGTTCTGGATGCACGATACGCAAGAGGCCATAGCCGAACTCGGCAACCAGCCGCCGCTGATAGCGGATGGCCGCAGCGGCCCGCCTGACCGCCGCGAGGTTTCGGCGCGCTGGCTCTCCGGCACCTTTCTCACCGGCCTTACTTCCAGTGTTCTGATGGGCGTGGCGCTGGTCGCCGCCCTCGATGGCCGCCAGCAGCTGGCCACCCCGCCCGAGATTGCCGAACTCATCAGTCTGGCCAAAGGCGGCGAAGCCGGCGAAGGCGCCAAGACGCTTCGCCTGGTGCCGCTTCGCCAGATCGCGCGGGCAAAGGATCGCCGGCGCATGGAAATATCGATGGTCACCAAGGTTGGCGACCGCGATGTCATCCACACCGTGCCGTTCGTACAGATCAAGATGAACCTCGCCGCCGGCCACACCACGACCCGGCCCTACCCGGCCTTCGACCCGATGCAGGTGTTCGGCGACGACACGCCCGACCAGCCGGCATCGCCTGTTCTCGGCTCCGGCCAGATTTACGGCGCCAAGGTCGAGAGCGAGATGAGCCTCAAGACCGTCGACTACCCGATCGCGACTGCCGCCTTCGACGAAAGGAACGACCTTTCGGCCAATGAGGTGGAAAAAGTGGTGCGCGAGGCCGGCGCCGATCTCGACGACGGCGCCATCCATGTGGCGGCGCTTCATTATGTCGACCCTCAGCGCTTCGGCGATCAGCTGGCGCAAAGCATGGCCGGTTCCTATGGCGTCAAGATCGTGCCGGAAAACGTCTCCGTTTCCCCGCGCGCCGATGCCGAGGATCATGCCGTCTCCTTCGCCGAGGAAATCATCCCCTTTACCAAGGACTACGGCATCGCCGATGCGTTCGCCGATTCCGGCTATACGGGCGAGGACGCAACCGGCATGGCCGACGCTATCGGCAAGCTTTTGAATGCGCCCGCGCTCAAGGCCGGAACAGTGCTGCGCGTCGGCCTGGAAGTTCGCGGCGAAACGGCCAAGGTCGTGCGCACCAGCGTCTATGACAAGACGCAGCACATCGTCACCATCGCGCTCGACGATCATGGCCAGTACGTGCCGGCCAAGGAGCCGGAAGCCAATCCCGAACTGCTCACCGCATTCGACGGGTCGGCGCCGGTAACGGCGCGCGGCAACCTGCCCAATATCTATGACGGCATCTACCGCGCGGCCTATTCCTATGGAATGTCGAAAACCATGACCAAGCGGCTGGTCAAGCTTTTGGCCTCCGATGTCGATTTCCAGTCGCGCCTTGCGCCGTCAGACCGCATCGAGGTGCTTTTCTCGCAGCCCGATGGCGACGACCAGGCATCCGACGATTCGGAACTGCTTTATGTGTCGTCGACCTTCGGCGGCCAGACCCGGACGCTCTACCGCTTCCAGATGCAGGATGGCGACGCCGACTATTTCGATCAGGACGGGCGCAGCGCCGAACAGTTCCTGCTGCGCAACCCCCTGCCCGCCGGGCGCTTCCGCTCCGGGTTCGGCGCGCGCAAGCATCCGATCCTCGGCTACGTGCGCATGCATACCGGCGTCGATTGGGCAGCGCCCATCGGAACGCCGATCATCGCGGCCGGCAACGGCGTCATCGAGAAGGTCGGCTGGGCCGGTGGCTATGGCAAGCAGATCATGATCCGCCACGCCAACGGCTATGAAACTTCCTACAATCACCAGAGCGCTTTCGCCAATGGCATCAAGGCGGGCATGCATGTCCGCCAGGGGCAGGTGATCGGCTATCTTGGCCAGACCGGCCTGGCGACCGGCCCGCATCTGCACTACGAATTGATCGTCAACGGCACCAAGGTGGACCCGATGCGGGTTCGCCTGCCGGTCGGCAAGGCGCTGAAAGGCGACGACCTCGTCGCGTTCAAGCGCGAACGCGAGCGCATCGACGACTTGCTGAAGCAGGAAGATGCCGATCCGCTGAAGGTCGCCAGCGCCAAGGTCGAAGGCTAGGGCGGTTCTGGTTTTTACCGAATCGGAAAAACCGCTCTATCTCTTTATTTTGGCCGCATTTCCGGACGCAAAACCGTTCACGCTTTTTGCTGGAAATACTCTAGGCTCCGGATCCGCTCTGGTTGCCGGGTATCGTCATCCAGGCGACGATTGCCGAAAGCAGGCAAAGCACGGCCGTGACGAGGGCGACCGCCGCGAAAGCCGTATCGCTCGCCGCCATTCGCGCCAGGTCTAGGCTATGGGCCATGCCGGCTTGCACGGGTTCGCCAAAGCCCGGCGCATCGGCGCCACCCGCCCCGCCTAGTGTTTTTGCATAGACGACAGCCGCCACCGATCCCATCGCCGCGACCGCGATAAGCCCGCCAATGCGCGAAACCGCATTGTTTATGCCGGAGGCGGCCCCGGTATCCTTGTCCTCCACCGCCGTCACGATCGCAGTGGACAGCGGCGATACTACCAGCGCCATGCCGAGGCCCAGCAGAGCCATCAGCGGAAATATGCCTGTCCAGAAATGATGAAAGCCGGCAAAGGCCAGCAACGCCATGCCGGCAAAGGCGAAAGCAACCAGCAGGCTGCCGACCGCAAGCGGCAGGCGCGGGCCTGCCTTGTCGGAAAAACGCCCTACCCGGCCGGACAGCAGCGCGATGAAGCCCGACAATGGCAAGAAGATGAAACCGACTTCGCCGGCGCTCAACCCCCATCCGGCGATGAGCAGCATCGGCAGGTAGAACAGGTTTGCCGACAGGGCGAAGTATAGAAAGAAGGTCGACAGATTGGCGCCCGCGAAGGCCGGGCTGCGAAACAGGCCAAGGTCGATCATCGGCTCGCGCTGTTTTATCTCCCAGCCGATGAAAACGACCAGCAATACGATGCCGGCCGCAATGCTCATTCCGGAAAGGCCGCCCTCGCCTTTCCCGTTCAGCGCCGTCAGCCCGTAGGCGAGCACGCCGAAGGCCAGCGTGGCAAGCGCGGCGCCGCCAAGGTCAAGCGCGCGCTTTTCGGTCGGCTTGTCGGCGGGAACCTTGGCGAAAAGCAGATAGATCGAAACCGCGCCGAGCGGCAGGTTGATGGCAAAAATCGCCCGCCATATGCTTTCGTTGAAGGAGGCGATCAGCAGCCCGCCCAGCACCGGACCCAGCGCCGTGGTCAAGGCGGACGCGGCCGCCCAGATGCCAATTGCCCGCCCACGCTCGTTCTTGGGATAGGCCTTGGCGATGATGGCGAGGCTGCACGGCACCATGATGGCGGCGCCAATTCCCTGGATGGCCCTGAACAGCACGAGAACGGGCGGATTGGGAGCCAGCGCGCAGGCAAGCGACGCCAGGATGAACAGCCCGATGCCGGCGATGAACGTACCGCGCAGACCGAAACGGTCACCGGCGGCTCCGCCTGCAAGGATGAGCGCGGACAGCGTCAGCGCATAGGCGTTGGATATCCACTGCGCCTGCGCGAGGCTGGCGCCGAGATCGACGCGGATGGCTGGAATGGCGATCGCCAGCACCGAGCCGTCGATGAAGCCGAGCGCCGATGCCAGAATGGCGGCGATCAAGACAAAGCGGCGGCTGGATTGCGGGCAGAACGAAGCTCCGTTCGCCGGACGAGCCTGCCCGGCTGATGCTTCGCTCACTTTATCTATCGTCTGCATGGATCGCCATCAGCCTCTCGCCCCGTCATGGTGGCCGTTGTCGAGCGCCACCGCAAGCTGGAATTGTCAGCTATCGACCGTCCATCGCCAGCCCGTCCGGGAGCCTTGAGGAAATGTCTTCTTATGCCCGCCAACCGTCGAACAGCATCGACGGGCCTGCGTCAAGCTCCCCCAGTTCGACCCGGTTTCGCCCTTCGCGCTTGGCACGATAGAGCGATTTGTCGGCAGCCAGCAGCAGCGCATCCAGGTCGACGATTGGCTTTTCGGCCATGACCAGGCCGATGCTGACGGTTGCCGTGATGCTGCGTCCATCGCCAACGTCGATCGTCGCCTGCTCGAACACGGTTCGAATATGGTGCGCGATCTGCTCGGCGCACTCACGCGAACAGTCGGACAGAAGAATGGCGAATTCCTCGCCGCCGATCCGGCCAAACGGGTCGCCCCCGCGCAGCTTTGCGGCGGCAAGGCGGGCAAAGGCGGACAGCACCCGGTCGCCGGCCGCATGCCCATAAGTATCGTTGATATCCTTGAACCGGTCGATATCCAGCATCAGCATGGCGACGGGTTGTTTTGCGGCCGACGGCAATCCGAGAAGAGCTTGCGACCGCGCCTTGAACCCGCCGCGATTAAGCAGATCGGTCAGCTGGTCGTGTGCGGCCATGTGCTGGAGACGGCGCATCAACTCGTTACGCACCGCCGTGACGCTCGCCACCGTGACCGGAGCCAAGGCGATCAGCGTCACCCCCATGCGGATCGACATCACCGTCGACCACTCATTATTGTCCAGCCCAAGCGGGATGTAGCCCATCGAAATCGCAAGCAGCGTCCAGCCGCTGAACAGCAGCGTCAGCACCGCCGTCATGAACTGGCTGTAGACGAGCGCGCACCATAACAGGGCGGGAACCGGAAAGCCGATCGCACCGGGACCGCCGACGACCAGACCGGCAATGGCCGACAGGACGAGAAAAGCCGCCGGCGCCAGCATAGCCGGCGTGACGTTCAGGCTCGCGTAACGAGAAACATCCGCCTTGTCCTTGCTCCATGCCAGGGCGGGCAAGGTAAGGATGACCGGCAGGATTGCGATGTAGTTGACCAGTTCGCTGACGAACCAGAAACCCCACCCCTCAAGGACAGACCCCTGGAACAGCAGCGGATTGGCGATGCCGCCGACCACACCGGCGGCGGCCGCGCACAGCGCTGCTCCCAATACGAGATAGAAAATCGAAAGGGGACGTCCAAGCCGCTGGTCGAGCGGGTCCAGCCGCGAAAAAAGCTGATATCCGGCCATGACGCTGACCATGTTGGCAATTGTCAGCAGAAGCGTCATCACCAGGGGACCGCCGCTGATAAGATCGGCACACATGTAAGCACCGGCGGCGCCAAGCAGCGCAAATGGCCGCGCCAGTTTCGGATTGCGCACCAGCATGCCCAGCATCAGGGCGTTCGCGGGCCAGAACGCCGACAGATGTCCGGCCGGGCGCGTGAAATTGCCGAACAAGGCGGCGGTGAGAATGACGCCGGCGAAAATCGCCACGCTCGTCAGGCTTGCGGCGAACTGGCCCGAAGGCTCTTTTCCCTGATCGAGGGGCGGCACATTTTCGACGATAACCCGCAGCATTTCCGTGGCCCTTACCCCCGCTGGAACGCAGGCTGTCATGCTCGGATAAGGCGCAGGAATTTCTCTTTTAAGCGTTAACCGTGCATGGCCGGGTGGCCCGCCGGAAAGACCGATCTCCAGTGATACAAGGCTTCCAAGCCAGCATTCAATCGATGAATTCCACCGTGACGCCGGGCTTCACCAGCCTGGCCAGCTCGCGCGCGTCCCAGTTGGTCAGGCGCACGCAGCCATGGCTTTCGGTCTTGCCGATCTTGGAGGGATCGGGCGTGCCGTGAATGCCGTAGGTCGGTTTGTCGAGCGCGATCCACACCGATCCGACCGGGCCGTTCGGCCCCGGAGGAATGGTCAGCACCTTGTCGTTTTCGCCTTGCTTGAAATTGAGCTTCGGATTGTAGGTATAGTTGGGATCGAGCGCGATCCTCGATACCGCATGCGTTCCCGAAGGCGACGGCGTGTCCGTCGAACCGATGGTCGCCGGATAAGCCGCGACCAGCTTGCCGGCCGCGTCATAGGCGCGAACCTGCTTCATGCCTTTGTCGGCGAGGATATTGGTCACCTGCGTCTTGGCCAGCTTACCGAAATTGGCAACCTTGATGACGGTGCCCGGCCGATTGAAATTCGCTTCCGGATTGAGCGCCTTGAGATAGTTCTCGTCCATATGGAAGCGTTCGGCCAGCGCTTCCGCCACCGAGGTGAAGCTCATCCGGTCGAGCTTGGCCTTTTCGCTGTAATCGAGGGGAACCGAGGCCAGATAGGGGCCTGCGGCATCTTCCGGCGTGATCGTGTAGGAGGCAAAGGCGTCACCGCCCGAATTCGCCAGCGCCTGCGTGATGCCGATCGTGTCGGTCGTCTTCAACTGCGATCCGGTTATCTGCCGGTAGGCGGCAAGCGCCTTGTCGACATTGGCTCCAAAGCGCCCGTCGATGACGCCCGGCGAAGCGCCGGCGCGGTCCATCAACACCTGCAACGCGGCAATGTCTTCGCGTTGGCCAAGCGACAGGGAAGGGTCTACCCGCGTGCGCGGCACATCCGCGCCGGCAGGCTGTTCCGGCTCGACCAGAACTTCCGGCTGCGCAGGCTGGATGGAGGCCTGGTCCAGCGGCGGCGCTGCCTTGCGGCGCTCGACGTCGCGCGGCGCCTGCGGTTCCTCGGGATAAGCCTCGCCATAGCCGCCATCGTCCGGGACAGTTCCAACCGAATCGTCGCCGCCTGGATCATATTCGCCGACGGACGGAGAACCCTCGCCGCCCTCTTCTTGAAGCCGCCTGCGCCGAAACCGCTCCATGTCTTCGGGATCGTCCAGATAATAGCTGTCGTCGGCCGAACCCTGGCGCAGGTTGCGCTGGCGCTGCGGCGCGCGCAAGGCGCGGCGATCGAACTTCGTCTGCGGCGGCTGGATGGCGACGACCTTGCCCGTATAGGCATCGACGATCACCCGGTTGCCCTTGCCGTCGAAGTAAACTTCATAATCGCCATTCTGGGCGACGAGCAGTCCGTTGCCGGCTGGCGCCTTCACGGCCTCGTCACGATGATCGTTAGGGCTTGGCGCGGCAACGACCATGCCCGGCAGCGAAGCCAGGGCGAAGGTCGAGAGCAACAAAATCGTGCGGAGCATGACTGCCAAACTCTTTCCGTATCCCGTTCGCCGCCATGCGGCCCCGAACCGCCAGCGAACCTTTCGCCAGCAAACCATTTCACAAGATAGGGTTCTTACATGAACCGGGCATGAAAAAGGCGGCTAGCACGGCGTTCCGACAGCAACAAGGCGCCGACGCCATGGTTTTATCCCACGGCAATCGGCGCCCCGTCATTTTTCAGCCCTTCATTACGATAGGGCAATCCGGCCGGCTCAGGCGGCCACGGCTTCCTCGATAGGCGTCGGCTTCGAGCGGAAGTTCAGCCGGTCAGAACCAGCGGTCACCTTTACCGTCGAGCCATCGAGGATATCGCCCATCAAGATTTTCTCGGCCAGCGGGTCTTGCAGTTCCTTCTGCATCACCCGCTTTAGCGGCCGCGCGCCATAGGCCGGATCGTAACCCTTCGCCGCCAGCCATTCGACCGCATCCGCATCGAGCTGAAGCGCGATCTTGCGATCCG
>DASYCS010000002.1:0-3418 GCA_036500025.1 Mesorhizobium sp.
CATGGCCTTCACCATGCGCAGATTGGCCTCGTCCTGCGGCAGGCCGTGCTCGCGGATGCGCTCCTCCATGGCGAGGATGCCGGCGATCTGTTCGAGGAACCACGGGTCGATCTTGCACATGGCGTGCACGTCTTCCAGCGATGTGCCCATGCGGATCGCCTGCGCCACCATGCGTAGCCGGTCGGGCGTCGGCGTGCCGAGCGCTGCGCGGATGGCGTTGCGGTCGTCGGTGTCGTCACCGGCGGGGCCGATGCCGGGGATCTCGATCTCGTCAAGGCCGGTGAGGCCGGTTTCCAGCCCGCGCAACGCCTTTTGCAGGCTTTCCTGGAAGGTGCGGCCGATGGCCATGACTTCGCCGACCGACTTCATCGCGGTGGTCAGCGTCGTTTCGGCGCCGGGGAATTTTTCAAAGGCGAAGCGCGGGATTTTTGTCACCACGTAGTCGATGGACGGCTCGAAGGAAGCTGGCGTCGCGCCGCCGGTAATGTCGTTTTCCAACTCGTCCAGCGTGTAGCCGACGGCAAGCTTGGCGGCGATCTTGGCGATGGGGAAGCCGGTGGCTTTCGAGGCAAGGGCCGACGAGCGCGAAACGCGCGGGTTCATCTCGATGACCACCAGGCGGCCGTCGGCCGGGTTGACGGCGAACTGGACGTTGGAGCCGCCGGTCTCGACGCCGATCTCGCGCAGCACCGCGATCGAGGCGTTGCGCATCATCTGGTATTCCTTGTCGGTCAAGGTCAGCGCCGGGGCGACGGTGATGCTGTCGCCGGTGTGAACGCCCATCGGGTCGATGTTTTCAATGGAGCAGACGATGATGCAATTGTCGGCCTTGTCGCGCACGACCTCCATTTCGTACTCTTTCCAGCCGAGCACGCTTTCCTCGATCAGCACTTCGGTGGTCGGCGAGGCGTCGAGGCCGGACTGGATGATCTCGTAGAATTCGGCGCGGTTATAGGCGATGCCGCCGCCGGTGCCGCCCATGGTGAAGGAGGGGCGGATGATGGCAGGCAGGCCGACGGCATCCATCGCCTGCGCGGCGATTGCCATGGCGTGGCCGATGTAGCGCTGCTTGCGGTCGCCTTCGCCGAGGTTCCAGCTGGTTTCCAGCGCATCGAGGGCGGCGTCGAGGTTTTCCGGATTGGCCGCCTTCAGCGCCGCGCGCTCGGCTTCATGCGTCTTGCGATCGGCATCTTTGACGGCCGAGGCGTTGGCCAGCATCGATTTCGGCGTTTCGAGACCGATCTTGGCCATCGCCTCGCGAAACAGGGAGCGGTCCTCGGCCTTGTCTATGGCGTGCGCATCGGCGCCGATCATCTCGACATTGTAGCGGTCGAGCACGCCCATGCGGCGCAGCGACAAAGCGGTGTTGAGCGCGGTCTGGCCGCCCATGGTCGGCAGCAGCGCATCCGGGCGTTCGCGCGCGATGATCTTGGCCACCACTTCCGGCGTGATCGGCTCGATATAGGTGGCGTCGGCCAATTCCGGATCGGTCATGATGGTGGCCGGGTTGGAATTGACCAGGATGACGCGGAAACCTTCCTCTCGCAGCGCCTTGCAGGCCTGCGTGCCGGAATAGTCGAACTCGGAGGCTTGGCCGATGACGATGGGGCCGGCCCCGATGATCAGGATCGACTTGATGTCGGTGCGTTTGGGCATGGCGATATCCGTTCGCAAGGCATGTTGCGCGAAAAACCGGGACGGGAAACCCGGCCGGTTGTGCTCAACGATTATGATGTCAGGCTAAGTCCGCCTTATAGGGACAGTTTCGCGGTTGCGTAACCCCGAAAATGCCGGAAAAAAGCCTATCCACCAGGATAGAACGGCAGAAGGCTCACGCTTCGGCGTCGGCCTGCTCCAGGGAAGGCAAAGCGCCGTCGCTGACGGCGGCATTGATCACGCTGTCGAGCAGCCCGGGAAAGCGGGCATCGAGTTCCTGTCGTCGCAAGGTGGTGAAGCGGCTGGTGCCGACCGCCTCAGTGTGGGTGATGCCTGCCTCGCGCAGCTTGGCCAGGTGATAGCTGACATTGGTCTTGGAGGCGAAATCCAGGAACCGGCCGCAATTCATCGGCTCGCCGGCGTTGCGGGCAAGCTCGCGCACGATGGCGAGGCGGATGGGGTCGCCGAGAACAGCGAGCACATTGGGCAGCAAGATCTGTTCGGGGAAGGGGTGCGGCAACATCATGCTCCAGAATTAAGCGCAGTCTACGCGGATTTCAATGCGTCTCCTTCAAGCGCGCCGGCGGCGCGCGCCTGCGCCCACGGCATCGTGCTGACGGAGCGCTGTCAGCATGGCTGCACTATTTTTCAACGCCGTCATTGACATATAGGCACGCGATGTCCAATTGTTCAACGATATTTGAACTAAGGATAAAATAATGGACAAGCGTCTCATCTGGCTGGCGGTTGGATCGTTCACGATCTCGACCGAAGGCTTCGTCATTTCCAGCCTGCTTCCGGATATCGCGGCCGATGCCCATATTTCGGTTTCGCTTGCGGGCTGCCTCATTACCGCGTTCGCGCTGGCCTACGCGCTCGGCACCCCGATCCTGGCCACCCTGACCGGGGAATGGGACCGGCGGCGCGTCATCTTGTCGACCATGGCGCTGTTCGTGCTCGGCAATCTGGGCGCGGCGGTGAGTTCGTCGTTCGAGCTGCTGCTCGCCTCGCGCATCGCCATGGCGCTTTCGTCGGGCCTGTTTGCGGCAACGGCGCAGGCAACGGCGGTGGCGCTGGTCGATCCGCACCATCGTGCGCGGGCAATCGCGGTGGTCGTCGGCGGCACCACAGTCGCGGTTGCGGTCGGTGCGCCGCTCGGCGCGCTGATAGCGGCTTTCGCCGGCTGGCGCGGCACTTTCTTCGCCATAGCCGGTCTTGGCGCCATCGCCGGCGCGATCCTTTGGTTCCGCCTGCCGCGCGGCATCGCCGGGATGCGCCTGCCGCTTACTGTGCGGGTGGCGGCGGCGCTTCGTCCGGGCGTGATGCCGATGCTGTTGACCACGCTTCTGGCGATGACCGGACCTTTCGTCGTGTTTTCCTACATCGCGCCACTGGCGATGGAGGGAACCGGACTTCAGGAAATCGCACTGCCGGCCCTGCTACTCGGGTTCGGCGTTGGCGCCGTCATCGGCAATATCGCAGGCGGGCAGGCGGCCGACCGTTTCGGGGCCACGCGCACCGTGGCCTGGTCGATGGCCCTTATCTTCGCGATGATGATCCTGCTGGCGCTGATCCCGATCCTTTTGCCGCACAACCTGGCCGGCCCGGCGCTGATTGCGATGATGGTGCCGTGGGGCATTGCCGGCTGGTCGTTCCCGCCGGCGCAGGCAAGCCGGATCGTCAGGCTGGCGCCCGACGCGGCCCCCATCGTGCTGTCGCTGAACGGCTCGGCGCTTTATCTCGGCGTCGCCTTCGGCGCGGC
>DASYCS010000003.1:0-11341 GCA_036500025.1 Mesorhizobium sp.
CGCATGAAATGGCTTGTTTTCTGGAGCATGTCTTTCACCCTGTTCTGGTGCGCTCAAGCGCCTGTTTGCAATTCGTTTGACCGGGCGGCCCGGCAAAGGCCGGGCGGCCGAAGTGCCTTCGTTCATAACGCACGGGAAGGCGGACAGGCAATCGCCGCATGCCATGTGGCCGCTGGTCCAGCATTGTCCGGCGGCGCAAAACGGCGCTCGCGGCGGACTTGTCTTTCAGCCGGCTTTACCGTCCCTATATACGCGCTGCCGGAATTTGAGGCCAACCATGAATTCAGGCGAGCTACGAAGGATGTTCCATGCTGCGATTTGCCTTGGCGTTGTTTTTGCTGGCCGTACCCTCGCTCGCTCATGCGACGGATGCCGGCTGGGCGCTGCTGCGCGACGGCGGGCGCGTTGTCCTGCTCAACCACGCCATGACCAACGGCACGACGGATCCAGCCAATTTCGACATCACCAAATGCACGACGCAACGCAATCTTTCCAACCGGGGAAAGCAGCAGGCCGGCAAGATAGGCGCCTTGTTCGGCGCGCGCTCCGCCCCGGTCGAGCGCGTCCTCTCAAGCCGCTACTGCCGTTGCCTCGACACCGCCCGCATCGCCTTCGAAGCCGAACCTGAACCCTTCGCGCCGCTGGACCTGTTGTCCACGGACGAAGCGACAAAGACGAAACAACTGGCCGATATCGTCGGCGCGGTGCGGGATTATTCAGGCTCCGACAATCTGGTCATGGTCACGCATATGGAAAACATCAGGGCCCTGACCGGCGTGTCGCCGCGCGAGGGCGAGGCGGTGGTCGTGGGCCTGGATGGCGACGGGCTACGCGCCCTTGGCCGGGTCACTTTCTAGGCGTCCCAACAAAATAGCCGGGGTTTTCGCCGCAATTGCCGCTGCGGGCCGGCCTGCGCGGCACATTCGGTCTTTTCCTGTTTGAAAAAAACGACTAGACAGCGCACGAACATATGCGGACACAATCCACCGCAATCGAAGGAAACGCCCTTGTCCACCACATTCGAAAAAGTCGCCAAGATCATTGCCGACACCAGCGAGATCGATATCGACACGATCACCCCGGAAAGCCACACCATCGACGACCTCGGCATCGACAGCCTCGACTTCCTCGACATCGTCTTTGCCATCGACAAGGAATTCGGCATCAAGGTGCCGCTTGAAAAGTGGACGCAGGAAGTCAATGACGGCAAGGCTTCCACCGACGAATACTTCGTCATGAAGAACCTTTGCGCCAAGATCGACGCGCTTATTGCCGCGAAGAACGCCTGACAGCCGCGCAAGCCGGCTGTCGCCCTTGACGGGCGGCGTTCCCTGACCCAAAAAGCCTCCATGAATCCCCGCGACGTCGTCATCACCGGCATCGGCCTTGTCTCTTCACTGGGAGAAGGTCCGGACGTTCATTGGCAAAAGCTGACCACGCCGGGCTTGCACCCAGTCACGGATAGCGAGCGCTTTGCCCCCTACACCGTCCACCCGCTTCCGGAAATCGACTGGAACATGCAGATCGCCAAGCGTGGCGACCAGCGCCAGATGGAAACATGGCAGCGGCTTGGCACCTATGCGGCCGGCCTTGCGCTGGACGACGCCGGCATCAAGGGCGACGAAGCGCTGTGCACCACCATGGACATGGTGGTGGCGGCGGGCGGCGGCGAACGCGATATCACGGTCGATTCCGACATTCTCGCCGCCTCTTCGGCGCGCAGCGATCATGACCTTCTGCTGAACGAGAAGCTGACGACCGAACTGCGCCCTACCCTGTTCCTGGCCCAGCTTTCCAACCTGCTTGCCGGCAACATCTCGATTGTCCACAAGGTCACCGGCTCGTCGCGCACCTTCATGGGCGAGGAAGGTGCGGGCGTTTCAGCCATCGAGACGGCCGCCGCGCGCATTCGTTCGGGCCAGTCCACGCACATGCTGGTCGGCGGCGCCTTCCAGACCGAGCATCCCGACATGCTGCTCGGCTACGAATTGGGCGGCTATCTGCACCGTGGCCCCTGGCAGCCCGTATGGGCAAGACGGGGCAGCCAGGGCGGCGGCGTCGTCCCCGGTTCGGGCGGCGCATTCCTGGTGCTGGAGCAGCGCGAACACGCCGAAAAGCGCGGCGGCAGAATTTACGCGCAGCTTGGTCCTGTCGTTTCCGACCGCGCGAGGCGCAGCAACGGTGAACTCGGCGCGACCCTCACGCGCCTGCTTGAGCAAACGGGTTTGCCGGACGAGGCTCCGCTTGACGAGGCTTTGCTCACCATTTCCGGCGCGTCAGGCGGGCATGCGGCGACGAAGGCCGAGAAATCGGTGCTGGACATTCGCGCGCAAGTCGTCGCGCGTGGCTTTTCGACCTTGACTGGACACCTGAAGGAAGCCCAGTTCCCCTTCGCCGTGGCGCTTGCAGCGCTCGCCATACACCACAAGGCTGCCTATCCGGCTTTCGATCCCGCCGAGCAGCCATTTTCGGGAGTTCCCGAAAAAATACTGGCAACCGCGATCGGCTATCACCAATTCGAGGGCATGGCGCTGGTTTGCGCCGCCGACTGAGAGCGTGAATACATGGCCAATCTGAAGGATCATATGGGCAGGCCCGTGGTCGCCGTCACCGGCATCGGCGTCGTGACTTCGCTCGGCGCCGGCAAGGCCGCCAACTGGGCGGCGCTGACTTCGGGAACGTCCGGCATCCACCCCATCACGCGGTTTCCCGTCGACCACCTCAACACCCGCATCTCAGGCATGGTGGATTTCCTGCCGTCCAGCACGAAAGGCGCGAGCGCCCTCACCTACGAGCTGGCCGAAACGGCCGCACGCGAGGCCCTCACCGAATCGGGCTTTGAAACAGGCGATTTCGGCGGCCCGCTGTTCCTCGCCTCGCCGCCGGTGGAACTCGACTGGCACGACCGCTTTTCGCTCTACAACAGCCGCAGCGAGGGCGACACGCCGGATCGCCTGCTGGCGGTCGCGCGCGGCATGAATGCGCTCGACATGTTCGACAGCGCCCAGTTCGGAACCATCGCCGATCGCCTTGCAGAGTTGTTTGGCACGCGCGGCCTGCCGATCACGCTGTCCACCGCCTGCGCCTCGGGCGCGACCGCCATCCAGCTCGGCGTCGAGGCCATCCGCCGTGGCGAATGCGACCGCGCGCTTTCGATCGGCGCGGATGGATCGGCCACAGTCGAGGCGCTGATCCGCTTCTCGTTGCTTTCCGCGCTCTCGACCAACAACGACAGTCCGGCGAAGGCTTCGCGGCCGTTCTCGAAAGACCGCGACGGCTTCGTCCTAGCTGAAGGCTCGGCGGCGCTGGTGCTGGAATCGCTGGAAAGCGCTTTGGCGCGGGGCGCGACCGTGCTGGGGATTTTGCGCGGTTGTGGCGAAAAGGCCGACGACTTTCACCGCACCCGCTCCAAGCCCGACGCTTCGCCCGCGATTGCCGCCGTCAAGGCCGCCCTTGCCGATGCGGGCCTGCGCGAAGACGAGATCGACTACGTCAATGCGCACGGCACATCGACGCCCGAAAACGACAAGATGGAGCACCTTGCCCTGTCGACCGTGTTCGGCGAGCGCATCGGCGCGGTTCCCGTCTCGTCGAACAAGTCGATGATTGGCCACACATTGTCGGCGGCCGGGGCTGTCGAGGCCGCGTTTTCGCTGATGACCATGCGCGAAGGCGTCATCCCGCCAACCATCAACTACGACAATCCGGACCCCGCGATCCTGCTTGACGTGGTGCCCAATGTCAGCCGCAAGGCCAAGGTCGGCACCGTGCTGTCCAGCTCCTTCGGCTTCGGCGGCCAGAACACCTGCCTTGTCATGGCGCGGGAACCCGTTTAAGCGACCCATTCCCGCTAAA
Organism: Mesorhizobium sp.; assembly: GCA_036500025.1. Taxonomy (GTDB): domain Bacteria; phylum Pseudomonadota; class Alphaproteobacteria; order Rhizobiales; family Rhizobiaceae; genus Mesorhizobium. The sequence continues at coordinate 3,856 of DASYCS010000003.1, forward strand.
GCGTGTCGAAATCTTCCAGATTCACCCGATACGCCGGCTTTTTTGTCTTAACCCATGTCTTTTTTTACCTTAACCCATGTCCTTATCCCGAAATCGGGACCGCTTTCGGGGACATGAGTCAAACGGAACCAATTCCATGCGCGCACTGCAACTTATCGAGGATCGCCGGCTTGAAACGGTGCATTTGCCGCCGCCGCCGCCGCCCGCGCTCGGCGAAGTGACGCTGCGTATCAAGGCCGTGGCCCTCAACCACATCGACGTCTGGGGCTGGCGCGGCATGGCGTTCGCCAAGCGCAAGCTGCCGCTGGTCGTCGGCGCGGAAGCTTCCGGCGAGGTCGAAACCGTCGGCCCCGGCGTGTCGAACCTCCTGCCCGGCCAGCTCGTCTCCATCTATGGCGCGCGCACATGCGGGCTGTGCCGTCCATGCCGCGAAGGGCGCGACAATCTGTGCGAGCATGTGTCGGGCGTGCACGGCTTTCACCTCGACGGCTTTGCCCAGGAAAAGATCAACCTGCCGGCCCGCCTTTTGGTGCCGGCCCCGCCCGGCGTCGATGCCATCGGCGCGGCGGTCGCGCCCGTCACCTTCGGCACGGTCGAGCACATGCTGTTCGACAATGCGAAGTTGCAGCCCGGCGAAACCATCCTCGTCCACGCCGGCGGCTCCGGCATCGGCTCGGCCGCCATCCAGCTGGCGAAAAAGATGGGCTGCACCGTCATCACCACGGTCGGCTCTAACGAGAAATTCGAGCGCGCCAAGGCGCTGGGCGCCGATCATGTCATCAACTACCGCGAGGACCGCTTCGAGGGCGTCACGCGCAAGCTGACGAAGAAGAAGGGCGTGGACGTGGTTTTCGAGCATGTCGGCGCCGATACGTTCGCCGGGTCCATGCTGTGCCTGAAGCGCGGCGGCCGGCTCGTCACCTGCGGCTCGACCTCCGGCGTCTCGTCGCAGATCAACCTGATGCAATTGTTCCAGCAACAGCTGAAACTGCTCGGCTCTTTCGGTTGCCGCATGGAAAACATGGCCGACGCCATGCAGAAGATGGCGGCGGGACTGGTATCGCCCGTGATCGACACAGAGATCGGCTTCGACGGCATCGATAGCGCGCTGAAGCGCATGGAAAGCCGCGACGTGTTCGGCAAGATCATCCTGCGCGTCGGCTGAGGCGACCAGCGTTGGCGCAAGGCCCCCTCTCGAACTTTCGCCGGAATTTCAAGTTCGGTTTCGGCCTGAAACTGCGCAAGCTGAACTACTGGCTGGTTGCGCGCGTGGCGATGGCCGCCATTTCTGTGCTGCGACGCCTGCCGCCCGACAAGGCGCTGAACTTTGCCGACCGGACCGCGCGCCGCATCGGCCCGCGCGTCAGCCGCCACCGCGTCGCGCTGGATAATCTGCGCCACGCCTATCCTGAAAAGAGCAACGCCGAGATCGAGGCCATTGCCTCCGATATGTGGGGCAACATGGCGAAGCTGGCCGCCGAATATATCTTTCTCGACCAGCTCTTCGATTACGATCCGAATGCCGGCACAACGGGCCGCGTCGAGGTCAAGGGTGCGGAAAATTTCCAGCGCATCGCCGGCGAAAACAAGCCGCACATTCTGTTTACCGGCCATCTCGGCAATTTCGAGTTGCTGCCGGTAGCGGCTGCGACTTTCGGCATGAAAATCACCGCGCTGTTTCGCCCGCCCAACAACCCCTATCTGGCCGATTATATCCAGTCGACCCGCAGTTCCACCATGGGCGGCCTTCAGCCCTCGTCGACGGGTGCTTCCTTTGCGCTCGCCAACATTCTGGAACAGGGCGGCAATGTCGGCGTGCTGGTCGATCAGAAATTCTCGCGCGGCGTCGAGACGGTATTTTTCAACCGCCTCTGCCAGAGTAATCCGGTGCTGGGGATGCTTGCGCGCCACTTCGATTGCGATGTCTATCCCGCGCGCTGCATAAGGCTGCCCGGAAACCGCTTCCGCCTTGAAGTCGAAGACCGACTGGAACTGCCGCGCGATGCTTCCGGCAGCATCGATGTGGCGGCGACCGTTCAGCTTCTTGCCAATGTCGTGGAACGCTGGGTGCGCGAGGACCCCGGCCAGTGGATGTGGTTCCACAAGCGCTGGCAAATCAGCGGTCGCCCGCGCAAACTGCGCCAGAACGCCTGAATTCAGGCTTGGCCCTCAGCCGCCATAATAATTCATGACGGCATGGCGCGCTTCGGCGAAGAACAGCCAGCGTTCGGTCAGCATGCCAAGCATGTGGGAAACCAGGGCGAGGCCGGCAAGGCTCGCGGCCAGCGCGCCAAATTTGTTTCCCGTCAAAAGAACGGCCAACAAAAGCAAGCCAGGCAACACGCCGCCCAGCAGCACCGCGATCTTCCAAAGCTTGTGTGCGTGCTTGCGCGCGACCTTGAAACCCATCTCGCTGGTCAGGTAATTTTCGTTGACATGCGGTCTTTCCAACAGCCGCACGCGCCCAATTCCGCCAAGACCGGTGGCACTTTCCGGCGTGGAAAGCGGCGGCGTTTCAAGCAGATGTTTGCGCCAGAACATTTTCGCTATCCACGCGGCCGCGAGGAACACCACCGCCAGCAACGGCAACGCGATGTTGCGGCCCCCGCCGCTGAATGCAAACAGGCTCGCCGCCACAAAGCCGCCGGCGACCGCAAACAACCGGTAGCAGAGCGGCGTCAGCTTCGTGTGCCAGGCCTGCACGGATTTAAGCGAAGCATAGATCATCGCCGTGCAATAGACGGTGACGATAGAGCAGACCGTGCCGACGATGCCGACCACCGGCAAATACCGGTTTTCGAAAATCGATGCCCACGCGCAGACAAGCAGCGGCACGAAAGTGACGATCGCCATCACGCCTTCGCGCGACAGCCAGCTTGAACGCCATTGCGACAACGCCCGCCAGGCGCGTTGGGGATTGCCGAGATGCAGCGTCGACGACAGCAGCCCGCCTGAAATCAGCGCCAGGGCCAGGATATGCGCGGTCTTGGTGGCAAGCGCCGCCGGGTCGAGCAAGCCAAGGCCAAGCACGGCGGCCAGACCGTAGCCCAGGCCGGAAAGCGTGGTGAACAGGATGATCGAAGGTGCTGGATGCATTTGTTCAGATACGCTCCAGCATGCCGTCCAGCCAGGCGAAAAATCCTTTGGCGCCGTCGGTGTTTTCTGCAAGCGGCGAGGTTCTGGCGCTTGTGGCCAGCGGCGTTCGCGCGCGCGGCGGCAGATATTTGTTGACCGGTCGCGTCCCTTGCTCCGGCATCAAATCCATGCCGCCGCGCTCCAGCACCATGATCGACACGGCTGAATGCGGGTCGGAAAAGTCGCCGAAATGGCGGGCATTGGACGGGCAGGTGCGCACGCAGGCGGGTTGGCGGTCCACCTCCTCGAAGGTTTCGTTATAGATGCGGTCGATGCACAGCGTGCATTTCTTCATGACGCCGGCGGCGAGGTCCATTTCCCGCGCACCATAGGGGCATGCCCACGCGCAAAGGCCGCAACCGATGCACATATCCTCGTCCACCAGCACGATGCCGTCTTCCGCCCGCTTGTAGGAAGCGCCGGTCGGGCAGACGGTGACGCAGGGTGCGTCGTCGCAATGCAGGCAGGATTTGGGGAAATGCACGATGCGCGCATCTCCGGCCTCGCCAACCACTTCGCCGCCCTGCGGCACCACCTCGAATGTGTGAACCCGGTTAAGCCATGCCCCGGAAACATCCGCCCCATAGGGGTCCTGGTCGGAAAGCGCCGAACCATAGCCGCCGGTATTCCATTCCTTGCAATTGACCACGCAGGCGTGGCAGCCGACGCAGACATCGAGGTCGATGACGAGGCCGAGTTTTTTGGGTGTGGGTAGCGAGGGGAGCGAAGTCATTGGAGCGCACCCCGGCACAAGAAAGCAGCTCCTCCCCACAAGGGGGAGGAGAATCTGGGAACGACCGAAGCCAGCATGGGCGATTGCGCGCAAGCGCGGATACAGACGTTCCTCTCCCTCATGTGAAGAGGACCTAGGGGTACACCGATAGCGGAATGCGGCATCGTCATTTCACCCACCCTTGCCCGTAGCGCAGTTCGTCGGGGTGCGGTTCCGCCCTGCCCGGCTGGGCAATCGTCGAAAATTGCGGCTCGCTCGTCTCGTCCGCTTCGGCCTTTTCAATGCGCACGCGCAGATCGTACCACGCCGCCTGCCCCGTCACCGGATCGGAGTTCGACCAGCGCAGCCCATCGCCTTTGGGCGGTAGAAGCTCGTGGATCAAGTGGTTCATCAGGAAGCCTTTTTTGGCTTCCGGCGCATCACCGTCCAGCCCCCATGCGCCCTTGCGCTTGCCGATGGCGTTCCACGTCCATATCGTGTTCGAATTGACCGCTTCCATGCGCGCCACCTCGACCTTGATGCGGCTGTGATGCGAGATCACCCACGCCCAGTCGCCATCGGCCAGCCCCAGCTCGTCGCAGACCCGCCCCGGTACATAGAGCGGGTTTTTAGTATGGATTTGCCGCAACCACGCATTCATCGAACCCCAGGAATGGTACATCGCCGCCGGCCGCTGCGTGATGGCGTGATAGGGATATGCCTTATGGTCGACCAGCGCCTCGCCCAGCGGCTCATACCAGTCCGGCAACGGGTCGAACGCCTCGAAAATGCGCTGCCGGTGCGTTTCGGGCGCGAAAGGCTCGCGCAATCCCAACGCCGAAAGCCGGAACTTTTGCAGCGTTTCCTGATAAAGCTGGAACGTCACCGGCTGCGGCTTGTCGAAGAAGCCCATGCGCACGGCAAAATCCTGATAGGCTTGGTTGGCGTGCTTGAAGAACTGCGCCTCCATCGGGATATGCGCCGAGAAGAACGACCCGTTTTCGATATAGCGCTTCAATTGCTCCGGATTGGCGGCCCCGCGCCCCACTTTGTCGCCGTTCAAGCCGCGAAAGCCGGCCAGCGGGCCGATGCCCGGCCGGCGTTCATGGCGCACGATATAGTCGGCATAATCCTTGTAGAGCGCCTTGCCGTGATTGTCGGCGAAGCCCGGCAGCTTCAGGCGCGCGCCGAGATCGAGCAACACCGTCTGAAAGCCGCGCACGTCGCGGTCCGGTTCGACCACGGGCCAGCGTATGGCGTCCTGTACCGCATCCGGCTCCGAAATCGGCCTGTCGAGCATCGATATGCAGTCGTGCCGTTCGAGATAGGTCGTGTCCGGCAAAACGAGGTCGGCATAGGCCACCATCTCCGAGGCATAGGCATCGGAATAGATGATTTTCGGAATGCGGTATTCGCCGGTCGCCTCATCCTTGTCCTCCAGCATCTTGATGACGCCGGCGGTGTTCATCGACGAATTCCACGCCATGTTGGCCATGTAGAGGAACATCAGGTCGACCGGATAAGGATCGCCGGCATGGGCGTTGGCGATCACCATATGCATCATGCCGTGCGCGGCGATCGGCGCATCCCAAGAAAATGCCTTGTCGAGCCGCGCCGGCTTGCCTGCCGCGTCGATCAGCAGATCCTCCGGCCCGCGCGGAAAGCCCAGATGCGGACCGGACAGCGGCTTGTTGGAGCCGAAATGCTCGGCCTTGCCGTGCGGTGTCGGATGCGCCGAAATGGGCTTCGGATAGGGTGGCTCGAAGCGGAAGCCGCCAGGGCAATCGACAGCGCCGATCAGCACTTGCAGCATGTGCAACGCCCGCGTCGTCTGAAAGCCGTTCGAGTGGGCCGACAGCCCGCGCATGGCATGGAACGATACCGGCCGCCCGACATAGGATTGGTGCTCCACCCCATGAATATCGGTCCATGGCTGCTCGATGACGATCGCCTCGTCGAACGCCACGCGCGCGATTTCGGCAGCCAGCCCGCGAATGGTTTGCGCCGGCACGCCGGTTTCGGCGGCGACCGATTCAGGCGCGTATTTTTCGTCCAGATATTTATCGGCAAGCAATTGGAAGGACGGCACGGCAAACCGCCCGTCCTCAAGCTGCACCCGGCCGGAAAGCGAAGGGCGCGCGCCCTTGGCGCCGGCCGGCACCACCTGTTCCGTCACCGTCTCGTAAACCAGTTCGCGGCCCTGGCCATCGCGCGCAAACAGGCCGTGTTCCGCCGTGCCTGGAGCATCGATCACCAGCCAGGTCGCGTTCGAGTAGCGCACCAGGTAATCGACATCGATCTTGCGGCCTTTAAGCAGTTCATGGACGACCGAGAGAATCAGAAGCCCGTCGGTGCCGGGGCGGATACCGATCCAGTTATCCGCCACCGCCGAATAGCCCGTGCGCACGGGGTTGACCGACACGAAGCGCGCGCCGCGCTTCTTTATTTTGGCGATGCCCATCTTGATCGGGTTGGAATCATGGTCTTCCGCCACGCCGAACATTACGAAAAGCTTGGTGCGGTCCCAGTCCGGCGCGCCGAACTCCCAGAACGCGCCGCCGATGGTCATGATGCCGGCCGCCGCCATGTTGACCGAGCAGAAGCCGCCATGGGCCGCGTAATTGGGCGTGCCATATTGCTGCGCCCAGAAACCGGTCAGCGATTGCGATTGGTCCCGTCCGGTGAAGAAGGCGAGCTTTTTGGGATCGTCGTTGCGAACGGTATCCAGCCAGCCGGCAGCGATGCCCAGCGCCTCGTCCCACGAGATTTCCTTGAACTCGCCCGACCCCCGCGGGCCGGTCCGCAACAACGGCGCATTGAGCCTGGCCGGCGCATAATGCTGCATGATGCCCGCCGAACCCTTGGCACAGAGCACGCCCTTATTGACCGGATGATCGCGGTTGCCCTCGATGTAACGGATTTTGCCATCTTTGATATGCACGTTGATGCCGCAACGGCAGGCGCACATGTAGCACGTGGTCTTGCGAACCTCGTCGCTAATCGGCTCGGATAGCGCGACCCTTGGTCTGGGACTCATCGGCACAACTCCTGGCGCATTGAGTCCTATCGGGGCATTGGCAGAAAAGAAATGCCCTGAATCCGCATTTCAGGGCAAACTTCGTATAAGCAAACGTCCATGCGGAGAACGAACATCCGCCGTTGAAACGGCGCGTCGGTTCTGACCCTAGTTGGCCACGATTATTTTCGTATTTGCCGAACCGGCTTCCTTGACCAGCGCAGAGAACCTGGCCGCATTGGCGGTCTGAAGCCGCACGCAGCCATGCGAAGCGGGCGTCCCCAACCGCTTGACCGCGCTGGTGCCGTGAATGGCATAGCCGCCATGGTAGAATACCGACCATGGCATCGGCGACATTTCATATTTGCGCGAATACCACATCTTGTGCAGGCGCTGCGGACGGTAGGTGCCCCGCGGCGTAAAATAACCCTTTCGGGCCGTGGATACGTGCCATGTATAAAGCACCTGGCCAGCCTTGCTGACCGTCATCGTCTGAGTGGAAACATCGACGCGTGCGACAAGATTGGCAGCCCGGCTTTCGCCGATTGCACCAAAGGAAAGCATTGCCAGCATCGCCGCGACAAGCGCTGTCTTCTTCATCGGACCAAACCCCTCTGACCGTT
>DASYCS010000004.1:0-14432 GCA_036500025.1 Mesorhizobium sp.
TCCACCTCTATCTCCGGCACCTCGCGCAGGGGCTGGTCCTTTTCGTGACCTTCCATCAGCGCCTGGCTGACTCGGTTTTCGGCAGCGCGCGGCTTTATCCGTTCACGTTTGTCGGGAGCGACGGGCGAAAACATCGCCAGCATCTTCTCGATCAGCTCGCGCGATTTCCAGTAGAGCCGGAACGCCTCGTCGAAGGTGGCGTGGTCTTCATGCCGGGAAACCAGCACTGCGTGCAGCGTCCAGTAGAAATCGTCGCGCGAACCGATGCCGGCGGCCAGCACCGCCTCGATGGCGTCCTTGACCGAAGCCGGGCCGACCCGCATGCCGGCCTTGCGCAGCGCACGCGCGAAATAGACGATGTTGTCGGCGATGCGTCCTTGCGGCTCTGCTTCCTTCGGTTCGGGATGCGGCGCTGTCATGGCCTACTCCGCAGCCGCAAGCTCGGCCTTGACCTCGTCAAGAAGCCGCCGACCTTCGCCAGTTCCGATGCGGGAGATGTCATCCTGGTATTTCAGCAGCACGCCGATAGTGTCGGAAACGGTTTCCGGGTCGAGCGCGATCTTGTCGAGTTCGGTCAGCGCTCCGGCCCAGTCGATGGTTTCGGCAACGCCCGGCGCCTTGAACAGGTCGATCTGGCGCAGTTTCTGCACAAAGGAAACCACTTCCGCCGAAAGCCGGCTGTTGGCCTGCGGCACTTTGGTGCGCACGATCTCCAGTTCGCGCGCGGCATCGGGATAATCGACCCAGTGGTAAAGGCAGCGGCGCTTCAGCGCGTCGTGGATTTCACGGGTGCGGTTGGTGGTGATGATGACGATGGGCGGCTCTTGCGCCTTGATCGTCCCCAGTTCCGGCACGGTCACCTGGAAATCGGAGAGGATTTCCAGCAGGAACGCCTCGAAGGCTTCGTCGGTGCGGTCGAGTTCGTCGATCAGGAAAACGGGCGCGGCGCCCGCCTCGCCGGTCAGCGCATCGAGCACCGGACGGCGGATCAGGTATTTTTCGGAAAAGACATTGCGTTCCATGGCGGAGCGCTCCACCTTGCCGGAAACCTCCTCCATGCGGATCTCGATCATCTGCGCGGCGTAGTTCCATTCATAGACGGCAGATGAAACGTCGAGGCCTTCATAGCATTGCAGGCGGATGAGCCGGCGGCCGAGCGCCTGCGCCAGAACCTTGGCGATCTCGGTTTTGCCGACGCCCGCCTCGCCCTCAAGAAACAAGGGCCGCTTCATGCGCAGCGAAAGAAACAGCACGGTCGCCAGCGAACGGTCGGCGACGTAATCCGCGCCGGTCAGCAGGTCGAGCGTTTCATCGATGGATTGTGGAACGCCGCGCGGCTTCGATTCGGTCATCGTATCTCCCGGCCGTCGACGCATTCACAGGACGTGATAGTCCCGGCCATGATAGATCAGCGGCTTCAAATTATCCCCGGTGCGCAAGCCTGTCACCTTGCCAAAAAGCACACGATGGGTGGCCAGGTCCTTGGTGTCGATCATTTCACAATCGAAAACCACCAGCGCGTCGGCAAGCGTCGGCGCGCCGGTCGATATGGTGTCCCAGCGGCCAAGCTCGAAGCGCTTTTGCGCCGACAGACCGGTAACGCCGGAAAAGGCGACGGAAAGCGGACGGTGGTGCGAAGTCAGCGTATTCAGCGCGAAACGCCCGTTTTCGATGAAAGCGTCGTTCCTTGGATTTTCACGGTTGAGGCAGACCAGGATAATGGGCGGCGTGTCGGACACGGAACAGGCGGCGATCGCGGTCGTGCCGCGCTTGCCGGCTGGCCCGTCGGTGGTCACGATATGGACATGCCCGGCAAACAGGCTCATCGCGTCGCGATAGGCTTGCGGCCCTATGTCATTCTTCTTCAGCACCGGTTATTTCCTGTCATCTCAACCCTATCGCTATATATGGCCGGATATCGTGGGCCACAAGCGAAGTGCGGCGCGCGCCGCAAATGCCATGTTGCGCGGGGGCCGGCCAGCCTTTAGGTCTTGGCATGAGACATCGGCGCATGGATGCGCCGCAAAGAGGGTTCCTGCGCCCGAATGCATTTTCATTCGATCACGACGATGGCGGTACTGGCGGGGTTTTTCCTGGCGGGCAACGCACATGCGCAGGCACCTCAGGTCGGGGTAGCGGCCCCGCTTTCAGGGCCATCCGAAATGCTTGGCAGGCAGGTCGAGGCGGGCGCTTCGCTTGCCGCGAGAATGAATGGCGTTCAATTGACCGTCGCCGACGATGGATGTTCGGCCGATGGCGGGGCGAGTGCCGCGCAAAAATTCGTCGCGGCGAAAGTCACCGTCGCGGTGGGCTTTCTTTGCACCAAGGCCATCGAGGCGGCGCTGCCTATCCTGAAGGATGCGGGCATTGCCGTCATCACGGTCGGCGTGCGGACCGAAAGCCTGACCGATCGCCGCGACAAGACCGGCTGGCCGGTGTTCCGGCTTGGGCCGCGCGGCGACGGCGAGCGCAATGCCATTGCCGCGATCCTCACCGATCTGTGGCGCGACGAATTGTTCGCCATCGTCGACGACGGCACGATCTATGGCCGCGAATTGGCCGAAACGTTTCGCGCCGCCGCCGAACAGGCGGCGCTGAAGCCGGTGTTCACCGACACATTCCGGCCCGGCATGGACAACCAGATCGGGCTGATCGGACGGCTGAAGAAAGCCGGCGCGACGCATGTGTTCGTCGGCGGCGACGGTTCCGACATGGCCATCATGGGCCGCGATGCCGAAAAGCTCGCGCCGGGCATGGTGTTTGCCGGCGGCGAAGCTTTGCGCCAGCCGCAGGACGACGCGCAATATGCGGCCGGCACGCTGATGGTTGCCTTGCCCGAATGGGCCGAGATTGCCGACAAACCGACGCTCGATGCGTTTGCCGCCGCAAACACCATTCCCGAAGGCTACATGCTGCCGGCCTATGCGGCGGTGCAGGTGGCGGTGGCGGCAAGCGGACTGGCCGAAACCGGGAAACCGGTGGCGCAAATGCTTGCCGGCCACGACTTCGCCACCGCCATCGGCCCGGTGCGCTTCGACGAAAAAGGCGATCTGACGCAAAACCCCTACCGCGCCTTCCGTTTCGACGGGACGCGCTTCGTCGCAACGGGTAAGAAATGATGGTTCGCGCCGGCACGAAAAACCTGATTACCGATGTTGCGGGACTGCGGGTCGGCAACGCTTCTGATGCGCCACTGAAATCCGGCGTCACCGCGATCCTTTGCGATGAGCCGACGATTGCCGGGGTGCAAGTGCTTGGCGGCGCGCCCGGCACGCGCGAAACCGACCTTCTGGAGCCGCACAACACCGTGGAAGCCGTACATGCGATCTGCCTGTCGGGCGGCTCCGCCTTCGGGCTGGACGCGGCGTCGGGCGTGCAGGCGTTGCTGCGGGAGCGCGGCATCGGTTTTGCGGTCGGTGATTTTCGCGTGCCTATCGTGCCGGCGGCGATCCTGTTCGACCTTGCCAATGGCGGCGACAAGGATTGGGGGCGCTATCCGCCCTATCGCGAACTGGGCTACGAGGCCGCGCTGAACGCTTCCGCCGATTTTGCCATCGGCACCGCCGGCGCCGGCTTTGGCGCGCTTTCGTGCGGGCTGAAAGGCGGGCTAGGCTCCGCATCGGCGGTGCTGGAAAGCGGCGTCACCGTCGGCGCGCTGGTCGCCGCCAACCCGGTCGGCTCAGTCACGGTAGGCAACACACGCCATTTCTGGGCCGCGCCATTCGAATTGGACGACGAGTTCGGCGGTCTGGGATACCCCTCGCCAATGCCGCGCGACGCGCGCGACGTTTCGTTGAAATTCCGGCGGGACGCCATGGGCGGCAACACAACCATCGCCGTAATCGCCACCGATGCAGTGCTGACCAAGGCGGCGGCCAAGCGGCTGGCGATGGCTGCGCATGACGGCTTCGTTCGCGCCGTCTGGCCGACGCATACGCCAGCCGACGGCGACCTCGTTTTCGCGCTGGCGACGGGAAAAAGTGGCGTCGTGCTCTCGGAGATCGACGCCATCGACCTCTATGCGGAGGCAGGCGCGACCATGGCGCGCGCCATCAGCCGCGGCGTTTATGCCGCCACGGCAGCAGAGGCGGATGTATTTCCGGCGTGGTCGTCACGCCGTTGACGCGCCTTTACGTCGGGTCGGACTGTTCTTCCTCGAACTCGTTGGCCACGACATCGGAATTTGCCGAGAGGCGCACCTTGTCGCCTTCGATTTCGGCGATAAGGCTGGCGGGAATATAATGATGATGGCCCTTGTGGGAGCCTTGGCCGCTGTCTCTCCGGGTAAGCTTGATCCTGTCGCCCTCGATGTGATCCACGGTGCCGACATGAACGCCATCGGCGCCGATAACTTCCATATGTTCCCTGATCTTCGACGTATCGGTCATGATGGTTCTCCGTTGGAATCGTGGCACAACGGGCCAAACCGCGATTGGATGCATCGAAATCGGACAAGAGAACGTGAATAGCGCGTCGGGCCGCATGCGCCGTGCACCGCCTTCCCTGGCGGCGACGGCCATCGGGGCGATGTTGTGGGCGGCGGCGATGGCAGCCAGCGCGCTTGCCAACCTTCTTCTCTACCAATGGGAGACGCCGGCCAAAATCTGGACGGTAACGCTTCTGTTTGGCCTGGGTGGCCTGGCGGCGTTTCCGGCCGCGCTGTTTTTTGCCCGGTTGGCGACCGGCAGGCGCGGCGGCGAAACCGCCTTTTCGGCTGCGTTCGTGGCGCTCATCGTCTTTACCATCGTCATCACCAGCGCGTGTTTCTCGCTGCAACACCGCCTTTATAATGCGGAATCGCATTCGCTGTCGTTTTCACCGATCTGGGTATTGGAGTTCGCCTTGACGATTGTCGGCGCGCTTGCCCAGTTCGTCTTATTGGGCACGCGGCTTTATTTCCCGATCGGCTTCATCGCGCTGTTCATCGCTGGCCTCTGGTTTGCGCGCCTGCCGCGTTGAGCATTTTGCCACCCTCTGATAGGAGGCAGGCCAAGACTCGCCGCCCTGAAGGAACCTCCCGCATGATCCCTCGCTATTCCCGCCCGGAAATGGTCGCCATCTGGTCGCCGGAAACGCGTTTCCGCATCTGGTTCGAGATCGAGGCGCATGCCTGCGACGCGCTGGCCGAGCTTGGCGTCATCCCCAAGGAAGCAGCCCAAACGATCTGGGAAAAAGGCGGCGCGGCCAATTTCGACGTCGCGCGCATCGACGAGATCGAGGCCGTCACCAAGCATGATGTGATCGCGTTCCTGACCCATCTGGCGGAATTCGTCGGGCCGGATTCGCGCTTCATCCATCAGGGCATGACCTCGTCCGATGTGCTGGATACCTGCCTTGCCGTGCAGCTTACCCGCGCCAGCGACCTGTTGCTGGCCGACATTGACGGGCTGCTGGCCGCGCTCAAGCGGCGCGCCTTCGAGCACAAGGACACGATCACCATCGGCCGCAGCCATGGCATCCACGCCGAGCCGACGACCTTCGGCGTCAAGCTGGCGGAAGCCTATGCCGAGTTTTCCCGCGCCCGCGAGCGGCTGGTGCATGCGCGCGAAGACATCGCCACCTGCGCCATTTCCGGCGCGGTCGGCACGTTCGCCAACATCGACCCCCATGTGGAAGAACACGTCGCGGCAAAGCTCGGGCTGAAGCCGGAACCGGTATCGACGCAGGTTATTCCGCGCGACCGCCACGCGATGTTTTTCGTCACGCTCGGCGTCATCGCCTCGTCCATCGAGCGGCTTTCCATCGAAATCCGCCATTTGCAGCGCACCGAAGTGCTGGAGGCCGAGGAATATTTCGCGCCCGGCCAAAAAGGCTCGTCGGCGATGCCGCACAAGCGCAACCCGGTGCTGACCGAAAACCTGACCGGCCTCGCCCGCATGGTGCGTTCCTACGCGATGCCGGCCATGGAAAACGTGGCGCTATGGCACGAACGGGACATCTCGCATTCGTCGGTGGAGCGCATGATCGGGCCGGACGCCACGGTAACGCTCGATTTCGCGCTGGCGCGGATGACCAGCGTCATTGACAAGCTGCTGGTCTACCCGGACAACATGCTGAAGAACATGAACAAATTCCGCGGCCTGGTGCATTCGCAGCGTGTGCTGCTGGCGCTGACGCAGGCTGGCGTTTCGCGCGAGGATTCCTACCGTCTGGTGCAGCGCAACGCCATGAAGGTGTGGGAGCACGGCGCTGATTTCCTTGAGGAATTGCTGGCCGACAAGGAAGTGACCGCCGCCCTGCCCGAGGCCGAAATCCGCGAGAAATTCGATCTCGGCTATCACACCAAGCATGTCGATACGATTTTCAGGCGCGTATTCGGGAAGAGTTGAGCATCTGGCCGGCGCGGTATGCCCTGCGTGACGTCATCCCCGGCTCGATACCGTCATCCTCGGGCTTGTACCGAGGATGACGGCGCGGGGGCTGGCAACTCTCTACAAAAGCAGCTCGCGCCTCATATTGCCTTGTCCGGCACCGTGCGGATGACCGTGCCCCACGGGTCCTCGTGCTTCGAGGCGTTTGCTGCATTGGCCGAGCGCATCTCGACCCAGGACAGGCCGGTGAGGCCTGGATCGCGAGGGCCGGCGCCGGCGCTGCGCCAATTATTGGCGCCGATGTGGTGGTGATAGCCGCCCGACGACAGGAAAACCGCCTGCGCGCCGTATTTCGCCGCCGTATCGAAGCCGAACTGGTCGTGCCACCAGGCTTCCGCCGCGCCAGGATCGCCGACGCGCAGGTGGACATGGCCGACGACCGTGTTTTCCGGCGCGCCCTGCCAGCCGGCATCGCCGGCGGGAACCGAACCGATGACGCCCGGCACGTCCATGCGATCCGTGGCCATGGCGACCTGCGAACCGTTCCACTTCCAGCTCTCATGCGGGCGGTCGGCATAAATCTCGATGCCGTTACCTTCGGGATCGGTCAAATAAAACGCCTCGCTGACGATATGGTCGGAAGCGCCCTCGATCTGGATCTTTTCGGCGATGGCATGGTTGACCCAGCGGCCGAGGTCGGCCCGCGCGGGCAGCAGGAAAGCGGTGTGGAAAAGGCCGGCGGCGCGTGGATCGTCCTGCTTGGCTGCCGGATCGCTCTCGATCACCAGCAAGGGGCGGCCTTTCGCGCCCAAGGTGATCGTCTCGCCATCGCGGGAAAGCTCTTCCAGCCCGACAATGGCGCGGTAATAGGCGGCAAGCGCGTCGGCATTGCGGGCCTTGAGCCCGACGCGGGAAACGCTGACCGGGGTGGTGGCGGCAAAGGGCAGTTCGCTCATCTGAAAGCTCCGATCAGCCTGCCTTCCCCCACTCCCCGTGAAAGAAGGCCCGGCATAGTCAACGATTATGCGCCGCATCAAAAAGGCCGATCCTTTTCGCGACGGCACAGGCTTGTTTCCACCCCAAGATCGGCGATTGCCATCGTTCATACAAGTGAGGAAAAAGCGAACATGGTGTTCACAGTTGCAGCGGGATAGCCGAATTTTTGCCCCGTTGCGCGAAGGCTTCGCGCTCGCTACATGCGCGTCATGAAAGTTAAAGACGCAGATATCCTCATCGTGCCGGGCTACACCAATTCCGGCGCCGACCACTGGCAGACCCGCTGGGAGGCCAAGCTTTCGACCGCGCGGCGCGTCGAGCAGGCCGAATGGTCGAAGCCGGTCAGCGAAGACTGGATCGCCAATGTGGTCAAGGCGGTGAACGAGGCGGAAAAGCCGGTGGTCATCGTTGCGCATTCGCTTGGCGTGCCGGCGGTCATCCAGGCTGTGCCGCAATTTACCAAGCCGGTGGCCGGCGCCTTCCTGGTGGCGCCGCCCGATGTCGCCAATCCTGAGATCCGGCCGAAGCACTTGATGACCTTCGGCCCCTACCCGCGTGAAAAGCTGCCGTTTCCCTCAGCGGTGATCGCCAGCCGCAACGACCCTTTCTGCGCCTTCGAACTAGCGGAAGGCCTGGCCAAGGACTGGGGTTCGCTGTTCATCGACGCGGGCGAAGCCGGCCATATCAATGCCGATTCCGGCCATGGTCCCTGGCCGGAAGGCTCCATGACCTTCGCGCACTTCCTGACGCGGCTCTAGAATTTCGACGCTTAGCCTGCGGAATCGATCGATTGCCTGACGGCGCCAAGCAGGTTTTTCGCGCCCAGTGCGATCAGGCCGTGCTCGGAACCCATGGCCAGCAGGCTATATCCCATCTTGGCCATACGGCCTGAAATGGCGGGGTCGACAATATAGGTCGCCGCGAACTTGCCGGCCTTGCGCGCGCGCTCGGCAATCGAGCGCACCGTCTCCATCATGTCTTCCAGCGTCGAATCGATGGTGCCGCCATTGCTCCACGCAATGGAAAAATCGGACGGACCAACAAAGATGCCGTCGATGCCCTGCACGTCGAGAATCCCGTCCAGCGCATCGAGCGCGGCGCGCGTTTCGATCATGGCGAAGGCCAGCGTGCGCTGGTTGCTTTCATGCAGCCATTCGGCCTGCGTGCCCTTGCCATGGCGCGGAAAGGCGTAGGTCGGCCCCCACGAACGCTGGCCGAGCGGCGGATATTTCATCGAGGCCGCGAAGGCCTTGGCGTCGTCCACCGAATTGACCATCGGCGCAATGACGGCGTCGGTGCCGAAGTCGAGCGCGCGGCTGGCCATGTCGAAGCGCCCGACCGGAATGCGCACCAGCACCGGCTTTCCAACCGCATGGACCGATGGGATGCACCGCAGCACGCTATCCTCGTGATGGCCGCCATGCTGCATGTCGAGGGTTACGGCATCGAAGCCCTGCCTGGCGACGATTTCGACCGTCAGCGGGTCGGGAACGCCGGACCACGCCGTACACAGGGTTTCACCGGCCGCCAGCCTTGTTTTCAGGGACATCGCACTTCCTCCTCCATCGATTCGAGTTTCACCCGGAAACGACTGGAAAAGCAAAGAAAAACCGCCCGCACAGAGCGGGCGGGCGTTGATCCAGTCAGATTGACCCAGTCAGGCGGAAGGCTGCCTAGCCGTTCTTGATCTGCTCGGCGGCGACGGCCATCAATTCGTCCATGGTGCGGCGGATTTGATGGTCGGACTGATCGACGCTCGCCGCATCGAAATCCTTGCGTATCTTGCGAAACACGTCGTGGTCGCCCGCTTCCTCGAAGTCGGAATTGACGACTTCCCTGGCATAGGCGTCGGCATCGGCGCCGCTCTTGCCCAGCTTCTCAGCGGCCCACAGGCCGAGCAGCTTGTTGCGGCGAGCCATTGCGCGGAATCTCTGCTCCTCATCCAGCGCGAACTTGCGCTCGAAACCTTCCTCACGGTCCTTCATGTTGCTCATTGCGGGCTCTCCAGGTGAAAACTGCGATTCGGTTGCGTTCAGGGATATGTGTATGGATTGCACAAACCAAAAGGGCGTCGATCGGTCAATATGTTCCGTTTGTCGCAAGCTGCGACGTTTGGATGTTCCGTCTGTCGCAAGCCGCGACCTTTGGATGTTCCATTGGCCGCAAGCCGCGACCTTTGGCGTTGGAAAGCGGGGATTGGGCGGATTTGCCGATTGAGCAAACGATGCGTTTGCGATAGACCGCGAGTGGAAATACTCTGCCGCAGCCATATTTCATGCCGGATGCCATGCATTTGGCGTCATCCAGACTTCAGAGACAATAGATGAAAAATCGCCGCCGCATTTATGAAGGCAAGGCCAAGATCCTCTATGAAGGACCGGAGCCGGGTACGCTTGTGCAGTTCTTCAAGGACGACGCGACGGCTTTCAACGCCAAGAAACATGAAGTCATCGACGGCAAGGGCGTGCTCAACAACCGCATTTCCGAGCACATCTTCAACCACCTCAACCGGATGGGCATTCCGACCCACTTCATCCGCCGGCTCAACATGCGCGAGCAGCTGATCAAGGAAGTCGAGATCATTCCGCTTGAGATCGTGGTGCGCAACGTCGCGGCCGGCTCGCTGGCCAAGCGCCTGGGCATCGAGGAAGGCACCGTGCTGCCGCGCTCGATCATCGAGTTCTACTACAAGGCGGACGCGCTGGACGATCCGATGGTCTCGGAAGAGCACATCACCGCCTTTGGCTGGGCCTCGCCGCAGGAGCTGGACGACATCATGGCGCTGGCCATCCGCGTCAACGATTTCCTGTCCGGGCTGTTCATGGGCGTCGGCATCCAGCTCGTCGATTTCAAGATCGAATGCGGCCGCCTGTTCGAGGGCGACATGATGCGCATCGTGGTGGCCGACGAGATTTCGCCCGACAGCGCCCGCCTGTGGGACGTGGCGACGCAGGACAAGATGGACAAGGACCGTTTCCGCCGCGACATGGGCGGGCTGGTCGAAGCCTATCAAGAAGTCGCGCGCCGCCTCGGCATCATGAACGAAAACGAGCCGCCGCGCCCCGCCGGGCCGGTGCTGGTTGCTTCCACCGATGGCCCGAAGGGCAAGCCTCACTGATCTTTTCCGCCATAGCAGGAGCACCGCCTAAAGTGATTAAAGCCCGCGTCACCGTTACCTTGAAGAACGGCGTGCTAGACCCGCAAGGCAAGGCGATCGAACATGCCCTGTCCGGCCTCGGTTTCGGCGGCGTCGGACAGGTCCGCCAGGGCAAGGTGTTCGACCTCGAACTGGTCGCGACCGACAAGGCCAAGGCCGAGGCGGACCTCAAGGCGATGTGCGACAAGCTGCTGGCCAATACGGTGATTGAGAATTATAGTGTAACGCTTACCTGAGGTTGTGCCGGAGGGCGGAGTGGCCGAAGTCGATAGCTCGCTGATATTCGAAACTCTGAAGAATATACAAGGCCGATTGGACAAGATCGATGCAGGGATCGGAGAGAGCCGGCATGAGATCGTTTCCTTGCGGCTTAGCCAGATGAGCATGCAAAACGACATCCACAACATTTACGGTGTGCTTGCACGCAATGATGAGCGTCTGGAGCGTATAGAGCACCGCCTCGAACTGCGCGAACTGGCCGAGAAACCACAAAGCCCATACGAGCCCCCTAGAGCATGAAATCAGCCGTCGTCCTCCTTCCCGGCCTCAACCGCGACCGCGACCTGATCGCGGCGCTGACCAAGATTTCCGGCACGGCGCCGTTGACCGTCTGGGAAACCGACACCGAAATCCCCGATGTCGACCTGATCGCCATTCCCGGCGGCTTTTCCTACGGCGATTATCTGCGCTGCGGCGCGATAGCGGCGCGCATGCCCGTGCTGCGGGCGGTTGCCGAAAAGGCGGCCAAGGGCGTCATGGTGATCGGGGTTTGCAACGGCTTCCAGATATTGGTCGAGGCAGGGCTTTTGCCCGGCGCGCTGATGCGCAACGCCTCATTGAAATTCGCCTGCCGGCAGGTCAAGCTACAGGTCGCCAACGCCAACACGTCTTTCACCAACCGCTACCAGCCCGGCCAGGTGATTTCCTGCCCCGTCGCCCATCATGACGGCAATTATTTCGCCGATTCCGAGACGCTTGCCCGCATCGAGGGCGAAGGCCAGGTGGTGTTCCGTTATGCGCAGGGCACCAACCCCAACGGTTCGATCAACGATATCGCCGGCATCGTCAATTCGCGCGGCAACGTGCTTGGCCTGATGCCGCACCCGGAAAACCTGATCGAGGCCGCCCATGGCGGCATTGACGGGCGCGCCCTGTTCGAAAGCGCACTGGGCATCGCCGCTTGAACCCCACAACCCCCTACGGAGAGCAACGGTCATGAAGCTTTATTCGAGGCCGCTGTCGCCCTACTCCTCCATCGTGCGCGCGCTGGCCTATCTGAAGGATGTGCCGCTCAAGATCATCGCGCCGCCCGCCGGCTTCCCTATCCCGGAAGAATTCCGCGCCATTTCGCCGCTCAACCGCATTCCGGTGCTGATTACGGGGTCGGGCGAAACCATCGTGGAATCGGTGGTGATCGCGGAATATCTGGAAGAACGCTTTCCCGAACCTGCGCTGTTGCCGGCGGACTCAAAGGACCGCGCGCTGGTGCGCATGTTCGCGCGCATCGTCGATCTGGACGTGCTGACGCCGGTGACGCGGCTGTTCGAACTGCATTCTGTGCCGCAGCGCGACCAGGCAGCCATCGACGCGCAGTTCAAGCGTCTGCATTACGGGCTGGCCGCCGTCGATGAGCGTATGGCGCAAGGGCCGTTCGCGTTGGGCGACGAGGTAAGCTTCGCCGACGCCTGGCTGACGCCGACGCGCTTCGTCTTCAATCATTTCCGCGAGATGACCGGCAGCAAGGACCTGCTTGCCGCCTATCCGAAGTTCGATGCCTATCAGCAGATCGCGCTACAGGAACCGGCGCTGTCGCGCGTCTGGGGCGAGATGACCGACGGATTGAAAATATTCCTTTCCGAACTTGAAGCCGGGGCCGCATGATAGAGACCTCGATCGCCCGCCTTGCCGGGCTGGCTCTGGCCGGCCTTGCGCTGGCCTCCTGCCAGTCCGGCCCGAAGACGCCGCCCGCCGCCTCGGGCAAAAGCGCATCGCTGCGCGCCATGGAACAGGTGGCGATTGCCGCGCACAGATGCTGGATCGCCAGCAAGGACCCGGCCTTCAAGTCCTACCAGATGGCCAATGAGCTGAACAATTACGGCGGCACGCCGCGTTTCCTGCTGGTGCCGGCCAAGCAATATGGCGCCAAGCCGCTGCTGGTGGTGCAGGCGCAGGGCGCTTCCAGCCGCGTCGACGCCTTCGGCCCGCTGATGACCGATCCTGTCGGTGCGCGCATCGGCTCCGACATCGCCCGCTGGCAAAGCGGCGACGGCAGTTGCGGTGCAAGCGCCTAGGATGGGGCGCGCGCTGCGGATGGTCGGACTGGCCCTGGGCTTGATCGGGCTGTTCTTGCAGTTCTGCATCACCGTTCCCGCCTCGATGGAGGCCGGCCGCAGCCTGTTTGGCTCCATCCTGTTTTATTTCAGTTTCTTCACCATCCTCACCAATATCGGGGCGGTGCTGGTTTATGTATCGCTGCTGTCGCCCAGCGGCTATGCGTGGCTTCCGGCCTTCGCCAGCCCACGCATGCGTGCGGGCGTGGCTGTCGCAATCGCCGTGGTTTTCCTCGTTTACATCACCGTGCTGGCGCCCTTGCAGAAGCTGGAAGGCGCCTCTGCGCTGTGCAACATCCTTCTGCACTATGGTGCGCCGGTGATATTCGTTTTGTGGTGGCTCCTGGCCGGCAGAGATGGCTCCAGCCGGTGGAGCGACATCGCCTTGTGGCTGGTCTACCCCCTCGCCTATCTGGCTTATGCGCTGGTTCAAGTGCCGTTCACCGGGGTCGTGCTCTACCCATTCCTCGACATGGCGGCGAACGGCGTTGCCGGCGTTGCCTTGTCCGCGCTGACGATCACGGCGGTTTTTCTTGTGATATCCGTACTGGCCATCCTTGCGGATCGCCATATTTCACGCTCTAGCAAAGCCTGACGTCGAACCAACCGTGGTCGCAGACTGGAGAATCCGAGCATTTCCTTGAAGCCTGATGTTTATCCAAAAGCCCTGCCATGGCTGGCCGGCGCGGTAATTCTTTTCGGCATTGGCCTGCTTCTCGGCTGGTACTATCAATTCTATCCTGAGCTGAGAGCAGAGACTTTCGACGAAAACGGTCCAGTCGAAACGCTTGAGATGGTGGCGCTGATTGCGGCGGCCATCATATTCGCGTTTCGCGCAGTCCGCTCCAACGACCCAATCGGCACGATGTGCATCCCCATCGTGCTGATTCTGGCGATCGCGTTCGTGCGCGAAACGCCGCGCTGCGACAGTTCGTTCTACGATGGCGGCCTGTGCTTTCGCACGGAACGCTGGAAGGACGTCACCGTCACATTGTTCCTTATTGCGGCCGCCATTGCCTTGTTCCGCCGGCGGCAGCATCTGGCCGCCGTGCTTTCGATCCGCAAAATACATGTATTCTGGCCGATCTGGCTATCTGCCGTACTGCTTATTCTGGCAGAGATAGGCGAGGCGCATGGCGTGCTGGGAACGGAAGAATCCCTGGAATTCTTCGCCTATCTTTATCTGGCGTCGCTGGGTGTCTGGATACACCGCAACACCTGACGAAACAAACCCGCCCCTGGGCCGGTTTCCACCGTTTCTGAAGCCGGCAGGGGGTGTAACCGGCCGGCGCTTACGCTATTAGGACGCCGATAGAAATCTGGACGCGATCTTTCGATGACCATTTCCAATACCGCGCCGATCACCGCTGAACTGATCGCGGCGCATGGGCTGAAGCCTGACGAATACCAGCGCATCCTCGACCTTGTCGGGCGTGAGCCGAGCTTTACAGAACTTGGTATTTTTTCGGCGATGTGGAACGAGCACTGCTCCTACAAATCATCCAAGAAATGGCTGCGCACCTTGCCGACCACCGGCGCGGTCGTCATCCAGGGGCCCGGCGAAAATGCCGGCGTGGTCGATATTGGCGACGGCGATTGCGTAGTCTTCAAGATGGAGAGCCACAACCACCCGTCCTA
>DASYCS010000005.1:0-2431 GCA_036500025.1 Mesorhizobium sp.
ATTTGCAAACGGCCATGCCGGCGATGCGGCGGCGATTCAGCGCAGCAGGAAGCCGCGCCCGAGTTCGTCGTCCGGCTCGACGACGTATTCGGCCTTGCCCGAGTAAAAGGCGCGGCCACCGACACGGGCGACGATCGCCTCGTGCGGACCCGCCTTCGTTATGCGCGCAACCGCGCCGGAAAAGCGCGATCCGACGATGCTCTCGAACATGCGGGTCTGGCCGAGGCCGATCTCGCCTTTGGCATGCATCGCCGCCAGGCGAGCGGTGACGCCGGAACCGGTCGGCGAGCGGTCGACCTCGGCCTCGGCAAAGACGCAGACGTTTTTGGTCGGCTCGGCGCGGAAGGCGTCTTTTCCGTCGGTCAGGATGGTGCCGTAGAGAAAGCCGAGATCGGCATGGTCGGGGTGGGCAAGCGGGAATTCAGCCTTCAGCCGGTCGGTCAGCGCCGTTGCGGCGTCGACAAAATCTCGGGCGCGGTCCTTGCCGAATTCCAGCCCGAACTGCCGGCAGTCGGCCAAGGCATAGAACGCGCCGCCATAGGCGATGTCGAAGCGGATCTTGCCCGCACCCGGCAATATGATTTCCCGGTCGCGGGCAAACAGGAAGGCCGGCACGCTTTCGAACGACACCGCGCCTGCCTTGCCGCCCTCCACCTCGACCGAAGCGACGATCAGCCCGCACGGCGCCTCGATGTTGACGATCGTCACCGGCTCGGTTTTGGCGACGATGCCCTGATCGACCGCATAGCGCCCAAGCGCGATGACGGCGTGGCCGCACATGGTGGAATAGCCTTCATTGTGCATGAACAGCACGGCCATATCGGCGCCCGGCAAATCCGGTTCGACCGGCAGCACGCCGTACATGTCGTAATGGCCGCGCGGCTCGAACATCAGCATCTTGCGCAGATGGTCGAGATTGTCGCGGACATAGGCACGCTTTTCGAGGATGGTGCCAGCGGGAATCGCCGGATAGCCGCCAGTGACGATGCGCACCGGCTCGCCGCCGGTATGCATGTCGGTGACCGTCAATGAAGGCGTCATGCGTCGCCCGTGGAGAACATTTTCTGCAAGCGGGCGAATGCCATGGCGTCGTTGGCGAAGCCGAAGGTGCCCTGTTCCAGCATCTCGCGGGAAGCCCGCTCCAGCAGGCCGAAGGCACAGTTGGTCAGCTTCGAGCCAAGCGAGATGCGCCTGGCGCCCGCCTGCGCCAGTTCGGTCATGGTGAAGCCCGGCACGGCAAGCACGTTGACCGGCTTCGACACCGAGGAACAGAGGATGCGTACGGTTTCGATATCAGTGATGCCGGGCGCATAAAGCACATCGGCTCCGGCCTTCTCGAAGGCCTGCAAACGCCTGATCGTATCGTCGAGGTCCGGCCTGCCATGCAGGTAGTTTTCGGCGCGCGCGGTGAAGACGAAATCACGCTTCAGCGAGCGCGCCGCCTCGACGGCGGCCGAGACGCGTTCGACGGCATGGGAAAAATCGTAGATCGGCCTGGTCTCATCGCCGGAGAAATCTTCAAGCGAACAGCCGGCCAATCCGGCGGCTTCGGCGGCAAAGATGGTTTCGGCGGCGCGTTCGGCGCTGTCGCCCTTGCCTTTTTCGAGATCGGCGGAAACCGGCAGGTCGGTTGCCGCCGACAGTTCCTTGCAATGCGCGATCATCGCCTCGAAGGCGACGCCGCCATCCGGCAAGCCGCGCGAAAAGGCAAAGCCGGCGCTGGTGGTGGCGAGCGCCTTGAAGCCGAACGAGGTCAGAAGCTTCGCGGTGCCGATATCCCAGGGATTGGGAATGATGAAGGTGGAAGCGTGGAGATCGCGGAAAACGGTGCCCTTGTCCATGAAGCCTCATCCTTGCCCGAGCTGAAACAGAGGCCGAGCGTATCGCGTTGCAGGGTTGCGGGCAAACGGATGTCTTCGGTCCAGGCGCGGCTTTTCGCCCGGCCCGCCGCTGCGGCGACGGGAAGCGGTCGGCGGGCCTACAACAGCGGGATAAGTGCGGCCAGCTTGCGCATGTCGTCGAAGAGGATGCCGCCGGCATCGGCCAATCCTTCGCCGTCGGAAAAGGGATCGCCATGGTAGGAAAATACCCGCATGCCCGCCGCGATGCCGGCTTTGGTGCCGGCCACGCTGTCCTCGATGACGATGCAGTCGGCCGGCGCGGCGCCCATCGTCCTGGCGGCATGCAAAAACAGGTCCGGGGCCGGCTTGCCATGCGCGACCATGGTGGCGCTGAACAGCACGTCGCGGAAATGCGCCAAAAGACCGGTCTGGCCAAGCGTCATGTGCATCTTTTCGAGGCGCGCCGAGGAAGCGACGCAATGCGCGACACCGGCCGCTTCGACGGCGGCGATGAACGTTTCGACATAGGGGATTTTTTCGACGCCGCTGCCGAAGATGGCGGGCAGTTCGCGATACCAGCGCTCGACGAA
>DASYCS010000006.1:0-23963 GCA_036500025.1 Mesorhizobium sp.
CGGATTTCACCGATTCGAGGCCGGTGCGGCTGGCCAGATTGTCGTATGCCTGCTTACGCTCCTGCAAATAGGAAAGCTCGGCGTTGGTGAGGACGAATTCTTCGGCCAGTTCCCCCGACTGGACGCCGATCTCATCGGCGACCTTGCGCATGGCGGCTTCCACCGACATGCCCGACTCCACGCAGATCAGCATCAGGTCGAGCGCGTCGGGCCACGCGGCCTGGATCGACTTCTTGCGCTTGCTGGCGCGGTTCGACACATAAAGATTGGGCGCGTAGAAGCCCGCATATGCCGCCAGGATACAGACGAACACCTTTGCGAAAAGCGGTTTGTCGGCCATGCCACCGAGCACGAAAATGTAGGCGGCGGCCAGCGCAAAGCCGACGAACGGCAGGACGAGCCGGAAAAACAGGAAGCGCGTCAGCGGATTTTGCCCACGAAAGCCTGCCACCTTGAGTTTCTGCATCGTGCCTTCGTCCGCAAGCGCGCGCCTCAAATCCAGCCGGTCGACGATGTTGCGCATGCCGATGGATTGCTCCTCGCGCAGGCCTTTGCGGCGGCGGTCGGCTTCGGCGGCAAGGCGGGCGCGCTGCTTGGCGCGGAGCTCGTCGCGCTCAAGCGCCACCGACTTCATGCGCGCCTTGAGCGGGTTGCCGCCAAGCGCCGGCAGCAGCGTGAAAACCGTCGCGAAAACCGCAAGCCCGACCAGCAGCGCGATCAGGAACTGAGGGTCGGTAAAGGTCTTGACGACTTGTTCGGTCATGATGCCACTACCTCAAGTCAGACTTCGAAATTCATCATCTTGCGCATCACCAGGATGCCCATGCTCATCCACAGGCCGGAAATGCCGAGGATTATGTTGCCGACATTCGTGGTGAACAACGGCATGATGTAGTTGGGGCTGCTCAAATAGATCATGGTTGCAACGATAAACGGCAAGGCGCCGATGATGACGGCGGACGCCTTGGCTTCCATGGACAGGGCCTGGACCTTAGCCTTCATCTTCTTGCGGTCGCGCAGGACGCGGGAAAGATTGCCGAGGGCCTCGGAAAGATTGCCGCCGGCCTGCGACTGGATCTGGATGACGATGCCGAAAAAGCCCGCTTCGGGACATGGCATGGTTTCAGTCATGCGCAAGGCGGCTTCGGGGATAGACAGGCCCAGTTGCTGGGAATCGACGATGCGCCGGAATTCGGACTTGACGGGCTCGGGTGCTTCATTGGCGATCAGGCGAATGCCGTCGTTGAGCGGCAAGCCCGACTTGATGGCGCGCACAATGATATCGAGCGCGTTGGGGAATTCGTTGAGGAACCGCTTGATGCGGCGGCCACGAAGGAACGAAACGAACCAGCGCGGCAGGCCTAGAGCGCCGGCAATCAGCGCGCCGGGCACGATGATCAGGGGAGCGCCGGCCAGATAGGCGACGGCCGCGACGACGATGCCGCAGATGGCCGAATAGAGATAGAACCGCTCCATGGAAACCGTCATGCCGGCCTGACGAATCTGGACTTTCAGTGGCGGCTTCTTGACGTTGACGTCGCGGGTTTTCTGCTTCTGGTCGAGTTCCTTGAGGGAATCCTGAACCGATTTGCGCCGCTTGGCGGCTTCGGCCACCCGGTCACGCGAAGCCTTGACCACGGATCGGTCGGTCTCCAGCGTCCTGACCGTTTCAAGGCGCCTGCCGGTCGTCTTTTCGTTATCGATCCGTTTGAACAGGAACGCATAAGCGACCGCGCCCGCGCTGAAGCCGGCAAGCAAAACAAATGCCAATACGGTGGTATCAATTCCGAACATGGACTGCCGCTTTCATGTCAGTCAGCACGCTTCTCCATCGCCTCCAGGGCGGCGGCGAGGCGCTGTTCTTCGTTGAAGTAGCGCGCGCGATCCCAGAAATGCGGGCGTCCGATGCCTGTCGAGACATGCTCGCCGAGCAGCCGGCCGTTCGCGTCCTCACCCTTGATGTTATACAGCACCAGATCCTGCGTGATGATGACATCGCCTTCCATGCCGATCACTTCGGTGATGTGGGTGATGCGGCGCGAGCCGTCGCGCAGGCGCGAGGCCTGGATGATGACGTCGACCGAGCCGACGATGATTTCGCGCACGGTTTTCTGCGGCAGGGTGAAGCCACCCATCGCAATCATCGATTCGATACGGTTCAGGCACTCGCGCGGGCTGTTGGAGTGGATAGTCCCCATCGAACCGTCATGGCCGGTATTCATGGCCTGGAGAAGATCGAACACCTCTGGTCCGCGCACTTCGCCGACGATGATGCGTTCAGGCCGCATGCGTAGGCAGTTCTTGACGAGTTCACGCATGGTGACCTCGCCCTCGCCTTCCAGATTGGCCGGGCGCGTTTCCAGCCGCACCACATGGGGCTGCTGGAGCTGCAATTCGGCCGAGTCCTCGCAGGTGATGATGCGTTCGTCGCGGTCGACATAGTTGGTCAGGCAGTTGAGCAGCGTCGTCTTTCCCGAACCGGTACCGCCCGAAATGATAACGTTGCAGCGCACCCGGCCGATGATCTTGAGCACATCGGCGCCGTGCTGCGTGATGGTGCCGAACTTGACCAACTGGTCGAGCGTCAGCTTGTCCTTCTTGAACTTTCGAATGGTAAGCGCTGCGCCATCGATGGCAAGCGGCGGCGCGATGACGTTGACGCGCGAGCCGTCCGGCAGGCGCGCGTCGCAGATCGGCGAGGATTCATCGACGCGGCGGCCAACCTGGCTGACGATGCGCTGGCAGATGTTGAGGAGTTGCTGGTTGTCGCGAAAACGGATGCTGGTCTGCTCGACCTTGCCGTTCACTTCGATGTAAACGTTCTTGGAGCCGTTGACCATGATATCGGCGATGTCGTCGCGGGCCAGCAGCGGCTCCAGCGGACCATAGCCGAGAACATCGTTGCAGATATCGTCGAGCAGTTCTTCCTGGTCGGCAATCGACATTGCGAAATTCTTGATCGCAATGATGTCGTTGACGATATCGCGGATTTCCTCACGCGCGCTGTCGGGATCGAGCTTGGCGAGCTGCGACAGGTCGATGGTGTCGATCAGCGCGGAAAACACCTGGCTCTTGGTGTCGTAGTAGCTTTCGCTGCGTTCGCGCTGCGCCCTTTTCGGTTCGGGCGCCAGCGGCGGCGCTTCTACCGAGCGGCG
This sequence comes from Mesorhizobium sp., assembly GCA_036500025.1. Classification (GTDB taxonomy): domain Bacteria; phylum Pseudomonadota; class Alphaproteobacteria; order Rhizobiales; family Rhizobiaceae; genus Mesorhizobium. Next base: position 3,156 of record DASYCS010000006.1, read on the forward strand.
GGCGGGCGGCGCAGATGAAGCAGGCGGCGCCGATGCCGCCGGGCGCGCGAGAACTGCCGTTTCCGTTGCGCGCGCGGCTGTCGCGGATGGGTCCGCCGCGGGTGGACGCGCCGCCGGGGCTGGCCGGCCGCCATCTTCATTGCCTCTTTTACCGAACATGATCGATACCCAATCCCGCTGGATCGCTTACTTCTTGTTACGCTTGAGCCTATCGAGCAGTCCGCCGAGAGCGGCCTTTTTCTTCGACCTGATCTCGCTTCGTCCGGTCAGCACATGGGCGACTTCGTTGATCATGCCGACAATCGGGCTTTTTGCGTCCATTTCGCCCAACATGCGCCCGTTATTCGAGGCATTGCCGAACAATTGGGGATCGAACGGGATGACGGACATCGGCACCAGGCCGAGCGGCTCGGCAAAATCGTCGGCCGAAATCTCCGGCCGCTTGGGCATGCCTGTCTGGTTGATGATAAGCTTGGGCGGCGGATCGTTGGGGCGCAGCCGCTTCAGCATGTCGACCAGGTTCTTGGCGTTGCGCAGGTTGGCCAATTCTGGCGTGGCGGTGATGACGACCTCGTCGGCCTTGGTCAGCGTGTTCTTGGTCCAACCCGTCCAGACATGGGGCACGTCCAGCACCAGCAGCGGCGCGGTGCGCTGCGCGGTCTCGATGATGTGCGAGAAGGCGTCGGCGTCGAAATCATAGACCCGGTCGAGCGTGGAGGGCGCGGCCAGCAGCGAAAGATGCTCCGCGCACTGGGCCAGAAGCCGGTCGAGATAGACCTCGTCGATCCGCTCGGGCGAAAAGACCGCTTCGGCGATGCCTTGCGCCGGGTCCTGGTCGAAATTGATGTTGGCGGTGCCGAAAGCGAGATCGAGGTCGGCGACCACCACTTCCGACTTGAACAGAGCCGACATCGTCCAGGCGACGTTGTGGGCGATGGTCGATGAACCGACGCCGCCCTTGGCGCCGATGAAGGCGACGGAACGGCCGATCGGCGCGGCTTCCGGATCGACGAAGATCGACGAAATGACGCTGACGATATCGGCCATCGAAATCGGCGCGATGACATATTCGGAAATGCCCGAGCGGATCAGCTCGCGGTAGAGGCCAACATCGTTGTAATGGCCGATCACCACTACCTTCGAGGTCGGATCGCAATATTCGGAAAGCTGGGCAAGCTGTTCAAGCAGCTGTTTCGGCTCGCTGCGCGATTCCAGCAGGATCAGGTTCGGCGTCGGCGCGGACTGGTAGAACTCGATTGCAGTGGCGATGCCGCCCATATGCACCTTGAGATGGGCCCTGGCCATGCGGCGATCCTCGCCGGCACGCTCGATGGGACCGGCGACGCCTTCGGTTTCGCAGAATGCCTGGATGGAAATGCGCGGTATCGGCCGCAAGGCCTGCATCATGGACATTTCCTGATGCGCGCCATCGCCGTCGAGACTGGTATCGTAAGCCAGATTGCTCATCGTCATGTTCTTTCCGTGACCAGCGTGCCCGTGGCGGCTTAGTAGTCTATTTCCGAGTTCCTGAGGAATTCCTGCGAAATGCCCCGATCGCGGTAAGAGTCGATGACCTTGCTGCGGTTGGCCGCGTCGATCGAAGTCTGCTTGCGCGGGCCGATCAGATCGGCGGGGTTGGCCATCTGCGCGGCGAGATTATTCTGATATGAACAGCCGAAATCGGCGTAATGCTTGTTTTCCGAGGTTTCGAGCAGGTCTTCCGGCCAACGGCCACAGGCATCGGTATGCGCCCGCAACCTGGAAAAGCTGACCCGCACGGGCGCCGACACCTCGGACGAGCCGGCCTGATAGGACGTTTTCACAATGCGGCCCGAGCGGATGCCTGTCTTCGCGGCCAATCGGGCGAAATCACGCGCCGCCGCCGCCGCGGCGACTTCGTTGGCCGAGCCTGACGGCACCATGATCGTCAGGATGGAGCCTGCGCTCTTGTCGTAACCGTCCAGGAAACCGAGCAGCGTCGCGCGTTGCGATTGCGTCATGCCGCGGTCGCGGGCGCCCACCGGAAGGTCGATCTTTTCTTCCTTTTCGGAAATCACGATAGGATGATTGGTGCGATAGTCGTCGGGAATGGCGCCGACGGTGATCGAGTCGCGGTCGGCGCAACCCGACAGCAGGCCGACAGCCGCTACGGCCAGGACCGGCGCAGCCAGAAGATACATGCGTGAGCGGCTTGAGGGCTTTGCAGCGATCTTCATCTTGGCCTCGAATGCTGAATGAGACATGACCGGTTCCCCGCTTATTTGTAGATGAAGCCGACGACGCCGTGGTAACGGCCGTTGGGCATGTCGGTCTGCATGGTCCCGTAGACGCGGTTGACCTTGCCAAGGAACATGCCCGCGCCATCGCTTGCCGGAGTGAAATTGTCGTCCGGCTTGGCCAGGTCATTTCGGGCAACGGGCCGGGCCAGGTAGGGCGTGATGATGATGACCAGTTCGCTCTCGTTGCGGACAAAGTCACGGCTGCGGAAAAGCGTGCCCAGAACCGGGATCTTCGACAATCCAGGCACCGCATCGACGGTCTGGCGAACGTCGTCGTTGACCAGGCCCGCGATCATCATGGAACCGCCCGAGGGCAGCTCGACCGTCGTGTCTGCAAGGCGCTTGCGCAGGGAGACGACGTTCGTGCCGGCGATCTGAGTGCCTTCGGTCGTCGGTTCTGAGACGGAGGTTCGTACCTTCAGGCTGATGCGGCCCGCGGAAAGGACTACCGGTTGAAATTCAAGGCCAATGCCATATTCGATCTGTTGCAGCGTCGGAACGACTGTGCCGTTGTCATTCGTCTGGCCGACGACGACGTTGTATTCGCCGCCAACCTTGAAGGTGGCTTTTTCGCCGGATACGGCGCTCAATGTCGGCTCGGCCAGTGTCTTCAGGACGCCTGACTGTTCCATGGCGGTCATGGTGCCCTTCAGGTAGCTCGCGCCGCCAACACCGGCTCCGCTTGTACCCGCATTCACCATGGAGCCTGCCGCCGACGCCAGGGATTGGAATGAAATGCCGTCTGCCTGACCGATAAGCTTGACGCCGAGCTGCTTCATGACGTTGCGGCTGACTTCGGCCACCGTCACCTTCAGCGTCACCTGATCCTCGCCGATGATCTGGAGCAGGTTGACGATCTTCGAAGTGCGGCGCTGCGAATCGGGGTTGTCGATGTCGACGCCGCTCTGCGACGAGCCGCCGGCGGCGGTCTGCGAATACTGGCCGGTCGTTGCTTCACCGCCGGAGACGAAGATGGTTGCCAGTTCCTCGGCGCGCTTGGCGTCGAGCGGCGTATCGACGGTTCCCGTCAGCACGACGTTGTCGTTCAGCAGTTCGACCTTGACGTCGGATGTCGGTATGAAACGCTTGATGTAGTTGTCGAGGCCGGCAACGTCGCGCTCGACAGCCAGATCCAGGCTGACGATCTGCTCGCCGTTCGGGCCGAAGACGAAGATGTTGGTTTCACCGACCGCCTTGCCGAACAGGTAGATGCGCCGCGAAGTGCGCGTGACGGCATCCGCCACCGCCGGATTGGCGACGAGAATGTCGTAGGCGTCGTTGGGCAGGTCGATCACCACCGATTTGTTGAGGCCAAGCTTGATCCTCTGCGTCGCCTTCGAGGCACTGACCTGCGCATTGCTTGCAGCATTCGCCTCGCTGACGCCCGGCTTGTAGGCGCCGACAAGCGTGAGGCTGGCGGCCATGGCGACGACGACCGGCAGCTTTGTGGTTGTCCTCATTTCCTTGCCCCCACTTCGGAAACTTCTCCGGATTTGATCAGGCGCACCGTGCCTTTGCGGCCATTACCCGAAACCAGGTAATCCGCTTCCTCGGTGATCTTTTCCTGCGTGTCCTTGATAGAGCGCAGCGACAAGGTGAGACGATCGGCCATCTGCTGCGCCACGGTGATGATCTCGGCCTGCTGGGGCGTCAATTCGAGCGTCGCCGTCTGGCCGACCCTCGTTTTCTTGCCTTCCTCATCCTCCTGGATCGTCTGGTCGATGGCGAGGACGCGAATGTTCTTCAGGATCGTCTCGGTGGTGAAGCCGCTGCCGCCCGAATTCGCATCCGCGCGGCGCGTCATGATGACATCGACAAAGTCATTGGGAAGAATGAAGCCGCCGGCCGACGTATCCGCCGCGATGGAGGTGGCGACGGCGCGGCTGCCCGCCGGCAGGATGGAGGACATGAAGCTCTGGCCATCGCCGATCAGTTTGGAGCGGCGCAGCGGCTCGCCCGTAAACATGGCCATGCGGGCAACGGAATCCTTCAGCTTTTCCACAGCGTCCGGTTCGGCGGCACGGGTAATGAAATTCGCGTTGATGCCTTCGGCCGGCCAGGGCTGCCAGCTGATATTGCTGCCGACTGGATCGCCCATCGCAACGTCGCCGGAAAGAACAAGCACGTCCTGCAACGCGATAGCCGGCGCCTGCGGGCCTGCATCGACGACAGCCGCAGGCGGCGCTTTCGCCACCATGTTCTTTGCGACATAGCCGGCACCGCTTGCAGCGGCCACCGCCACGCCAAGAATTATCAGTCGGGATGCTGGCATATGTCCGAACCTCGCCCTTGGCAAACCACCTAGCCAAGCCGGACATTGCAGCGGCAATCGTCAAATTAGGGTTAATGTAATGCTTACGATCGTGATTAATTTAACCTTTACATAAATTAGAAGCATTGCCTTTGACGGCCACTCCGCCGTCTTGCCGCAAAGCCTGGATCATCAGGCCAGTTGCTGGAGCGCCCAGACCATCAGGGGCGAATCCGGGTAGGTAATCAGCCCCCCTATCCCCAGCGCGATACCGTAAGGAACGCCGTTGGCCTCATTGGCGACATGGGCGAGAAACGAGCTTTGGCGCGTGAAAACGGCCAGCGCGGATTTTCGGTAGGCGAGAATGGCGATCGTGAGCAGGCCGCCGAGCGCCGTCGAAACGACGAGATATTCCAGAAGATGGATGTTGAAGCCCATCCACAGCGCGGTTCCGGCCAATAGCTTGGCGTCGCCGCCGCCCATGCCGCCCAATGCGAACAGCCCGAAGGTGACGCACAAGACCAATGCGCCGGCGGCAAAATGCATGCCGTAGGCGGTCCATTCCATGCCGGTGAGCGGCGCCACTATGGCGAAAACCGCGACCAGCAGAAGCGGCACGCGGTTGGCTATGGTCATCGACAAGGCATCGGAGATGGCGGCAAACAACATGCAGAACGGGAAGACGACGAATATAGCGGCTTCAAGCATCGGTTTCACACATAGTTTAGAAGGCCGGTTGGGTTCAAAAGGCCGGATGGTGCGAATTCAAGGCTAGCCGAATTCCGTTAAGGATCGATGAGCCAGGCGTGGATGAGGGCATAAGGGCCTGCGCCATTCACTTAACCGTTGGTTCACCATTCTCGTTCATTGTCCGTTGAACAGTCTGCCGTCTCCGGGGAGCACAATGGCCAAGTTCAGATCATCCTTGCTGGTGGCAGCGGCCTTCTTCGCCGCGGCGTCCGCCGTCCCGGCCACGGCTGGGCAAGGCATCGAAGTCACCATGAACCAGGCCAAGATCGTGAAGCTGGCGCGGCCGGCGGACACCATCGTGGTCGGCAATCCGGCAATCGCGGATGCCTCCGTGCAGGATGCATCGACCGTGGTGCTGACCGGCAAGGGCTTTGGGATCACCAATCTGGTCATCATGGACGGCCAGGGCGTTCCCATCATCGACGAGCAGGTTACGGTGGTTCGCCAGAACGCTTCTTCGGTGCGCATCTACCGCCGCGCGGAAGTGCAAACGATGTCGTGCACGCCCTATTGCGAGAGTTCCTACAAGAACGACGCCGAAAAGGCTTCGGAGACGGAACTGAACGCCACGCCTTGAGCCGAACAGGGCGGAATTTGTCTCGCAATTGCCTGATGTTGCGTGGTTAGCGCGCGGTAAAACCACATTCGCCAAGTTGAACTTTCATCCAAACCGGCCTTCAACAGGTTTCGGTTACAGTCCTTCCCAACGATACGAGACCAGCAGGGACGGGACATGAACACCCCTTCAGAACCCGAAAGCGAATTGCGGGAGGCACGGCGGCCGGGCTTTCTCGGCCGCTTCCTGCGCGACCGCAGCGGCAGCACCGCCATCGAATTCGTGATCCTGGCGATCCCGTTCTCCATGCTTGTCTTTGCAATTCTGGAAAGCTGCATTTCGTTTGCCGGCCAGGAAGTGTTGGCCAACGCCGCCGACGACGTGGCGCGCCAGGTTCGCACCGGCCAGCTGAGGGCCGCAACGATAACCAAGGAAAGCATCCAGCAAGCCATCTGCAACAAGCTTGCGGTCATGGTCGGCAATAGCTGCAATGACCGCATCTTTATCGATCTTCGGAAATACGACACTTTTCAGGAAGCGGCGGCGGCAAGGTTCAAGATCATCAATAACGCCATCGTCCTGACCAAGGACAACGTCAAGGATCCGCTGGGCTATACGATCTCGCCCGGACCGGCGATGTCGATCAACATGCTGCGCGTGTTTTATAAATGGCCGGTCATGACCGATTTCGTGAGCACCTGGGCCGCCAAGCTGGACGGTCCCAATACGCTGCATTTCGCCACGGTGACGTGGCAAAACGAGCCATTTGACGAATGAACGGGCAGTGCGGCGCGGCGCATAAAAGGGTCCTTAAAATGCTGTTTGGGGTGGGGGCACGCCGGGATATCGCCAAATTCTTTTCAGGGGCCGTCCGGTTTTGCACGGACCGGCGCGGCGTCGCGGCAATCGAGTTCGCCTTTATCGCGCCGGTGCTGTTCATCATGTATTTCGTGACCATGGAGGTCGCGCAAGGCATCGAAGCCAACAAGAAGGTCAGCCGCATCGGCAGCATGGTGGCCGATCTGGTCACGCAGCGCCCCACCGTGACACCATCCGACCTGGACGCCATCATGAGGATCGCCGATTCCACGCTTCAACCTTATAACAGGTCGTCGCCGAAGATCGTCATCACCGAAATCACCATCAGCGCCGATGCCAAGCCCAAGGCGACGGTCGCATGGTCGCGAAAAATGGAAAACGGCGCCTTTAGCAAGGGCGATCCGGCCAAGACGCCGGTGACCATACCGACCTCATTGAACATCGGCGGCACGTTCCTCGTGCGCGTGGACAGCTACCTCAACTACCAGCCGATCCTGACATGGACCGCCGAGCAGAAGCAGGCGACGGGGCTGTTTGCCTCATTCGACAACCTGCCCATGAGCGAGACCTATTATCTGCGCCCGCGGATGAGCACGAGCGTCGATTGCGCCACCTGCTAGCCGCGCAGCCGCGCTGTTTGCCGATTGCCGGCGCGTTGTTTCGCGATTGCCCCTTACTGTTTGGCGATTGCCAATGAATAAGCGGAACCCTATGTCTTGGCCGTCAGGCTGACATACGGGTTTCGATGGCGCGCGCATTTGTTTTCGTTCTGGATTCATTCGGCATCGGCGGCGCGGCCGACGCCGCGCGTTACGGCGACGAAGGGGCCGATACCTTCGGCCATATCGCGCAGGCTTGCGCCGCCGGCGAGGCTAACCGCCACGGCTTGCGCAGCGGTCCGCTCGCGGTGCCCAACATGGCCGCGCTCGGGCTTTGGCGCGCATCCGGGATTGCTACCGGCAAAGGCCTTGAGCCGCATCGCGCGAAACTGCTCGCCTCTTCCTTCCATGGCGCGGCGCAGGAGATTTCAAGCGGCAAGGATACCCCTTCGGGCCATTGGGAAATCGCCGGCCTGCCGGCGCGTTTCGACTGGGGCTATTTTCCCGACACCGTACCTGCCTTTCCAGCTTCCCTGACCGACGCCATGATCCGCGAGGGCGGCGTGCCAGGTATCCTGGCAAATCGCCACGCGCCGGGAACGACGGTGATCGAGGATTTCGGCGAGGAGCATATCCGCACTGGCAAGCCGATCTGCTACACCTCGGTGGATTCCGTACTCCAGATCGCGGCCCACGAGAGCCATTTCGGCCTTGAGCGGCTTTACGAGTTCTGCGAGCTCGTGCGCAGGCTTTGCGACCCGCTCAAGATCGGGCGCGTGATCGCACGGCCGTTTCTCGGCGAAACCGCCGTCACCTTCCAGCGCACGCCCAACCGCCGCGACTTCGCCATTCCGCCGCCGGAGCCGACGCTGCTTGACCGGCTGACCGCCGATGGCCGCAAGGTGATCGCCATCGGCAAGATCGGCGACATCTTCGCCCATCGCGGCATTTCGGAAATACGCAAGGGCGCGGGCAACATGGCGATGTTCGACAAGGCCCTTACCGCCATCGACGATGCCGGCGACGGCGATTTCGTCTTTGCCAATTTCGTCGATTTCGACACCGAATTCGGCCATCGCCGCGATGTCGCCGGCTATGCGGCGGCGCTCGAAGCCTTCGACCGGCGCCTGCCGGAAGCGCTGGCGCGGCTGAAGCCCGGCGATCTTCTCATTCTCACCGCCGACCATGGCAATGATCCGACATGGCGCGGCACCGACCACACCCGCGAGCGCATCCCGGTCATCGGCATCGCGCCCGGCCTGAAGGGCGGCGATATCGGCCTGCGCCCGACCTTTGCCGATATTGGCGCGACGGTGTCGCAGCATCTTGGCCTTGCGCCCGGCGCACATGGCGGTTCCTTTCTTGCAGCGATAGGCGGTCATGCCTGAATTACCCGAAGTCGAAACGGTCCGGCGCGGCCTGCAACCCGTGCTGGAAGGCGCGCGCATCATCAAGGTGGAGACGCGACGGCCCAATCTGCGCTTTCCGTTTCCCGAACGCTTTTGCGAGCGGCTGACCGGCCAGACGATCGTGTCGCTTGGCCGTCGCGCCAAATATCTGGTCATGGAAACGAAGGATGGTCCGGGCCTGATCTGCCATCTCGGCATGTCGGGATCCTTCCGGATCGAGCAGCCGGAGAATTCCGAAACTCCCGGCGGCTTTCATTACGACCGCTCCAGGAACGAGGCGCACGACCACGTCGTGTTCGACGTTATTTCGGCCACGGACATTCCCGCGCGCATTGTCTTTAACGACCCGCGGCGCTTCGGCTTCATGCTGTTTGCCGAAGGCGCCGCCAACGAACATCCGATGCTTGCCGGACTGGGCGTCGAGCCGACCGGCAACGCGCTCGACGGCGCGCTGCTGGCATCGCTGTTCGAAGGCCGCAAGGCACCTCTCAAGGCCGCCCTTCTCGACCAGAGCCTGATTGCGGGACTGGGCAACATCTATGTGTCGGAAGCGCTGTGGCGCGCAGGGCTGTCGCCGCTGCGCGCCGCCGGCACGATTGCGGGAACCGGAAAAAAGCAGCGCGAGCAAAGCGCCCGCCTGGCGGATGCCATTCGTTCGGTCATTGCCGACGCGATCGCGGCCGGCGGCTCGTCGCTGCGCGATTATGTGCAGACGGACGGAAGCCTCGGTTATTTCCAGCATTCCTTCGCCGTCTATGGCCGCGAGGGCCAACCCTGCCCCAAGCCCGGCTGCGGCGGCCATATCGAACGCATCGTCCAGAGCGGCCGCTCCACCTTCTTTTGCCGCAGCTGCCAGCATTGAAGATCGCACGGGCCGCCCACTAAACTGCACCGGAGGGCCGCGTTGAAGGCGGGCCGCCGTTGCGGTAGAGCAGGAGCCTGTTTGAATGCGGAGACACACTCATGGCCTATGAGACGATCCTGACCGAGGTGCGCGGCAAGGTAGGGCTGATCACGCTGAACCGCCCGCAGGCGCTTAATGCGCTGAACTCGCAGCTATTGGCGGACCTCGTCGAGGCGGTGGCTGCATTCGAGACGGATGCCGCTATCGGCTGCATGGTCGTCACCGGCTCGGAAAAGGCCTTCGCGGCGGGTGCCGACATCAAGGAAATGCAATCCAAATCCTATATCGAGGCCTATCTAGCGGACTTTTTCGGCGGCTGGGAGACCTTTGCGCGCGCGCGAAAACCGGTGATCGCGGCTGTGGCCGGCTATGCGCTGGGCGGCGGCTGCGAACTGGCGATGATGTGCGACTTCATCATCGCGGGCGACAACGCAAAGTTCGGCCAGCCGGAAATTACGCTCGGCGTCATTCCGGGCATGGGCGGGTCGCAGCGCCTGACGCGCTCCGTCGGCAAGGCAAAGGCCATGGACCTGGTGCTGACGGGGCGGATGATGGACGCGGAAGAAGCTGAGCGCTGCGGTCTGGTCTCGCGAATCGTGCCGGTGGCGTCGCTGGTCGAGGAAGCCCTGAAGGCCGCCGAAAAGATCGCCGGGTTCTCGCTGCCGGCCGTGATGATGGCCAAGGAAGCGGTCAGCCGCTCCTACGAGACGACGCTTGCCGAGGGCCTGCGCTTCGAAAGACGCCTTTTCCACTCCATGTTCGCGCTGGCGGACCAGAAGGAGGGCATGGCGGCCTTCAGCGAAAAACGGAAGCCGAATTTCACCAATCGATGACGGCCGGCATGCGCCAAAAAGACAGGTGCGCAGCGTTGACGCGCCGAAAAAGCTGAACTATAAGCCGCACCAACCGAGGCGGCCCGTGGCTGCCCGTTTGTTTTTTGCGCGCTACGGCTTTCGTGGCGCTTACCACAGATCGGAAAGAGGCGTCATGGCCAATACCTCCTCGGCCAAAAAGGCCACGCGCAAGATTGCTCGCCGCGCGGTCATCAACAAGAACCGCCGCTCGCGCGTCCGCACCTATGTGCGCCAGGTCGAAGAGGCGCTGGCCGCCGGCGACAAGGTTGCCGCCGCCGCCGCCTTCAAAGCTGCCGAGCCGGAACTGATGCGGGCCGCCACCAAGGGCGTGCTGCACAAGAACACCGCTTCCCGCAAGGTGTCTCGCCTGGCTAGCCGGCTGAAGACCCTCTCGGCCTGATTCCCTGTTTTTCGTTGACTTCTTAAGCCCGGCGCATCGCGTCGGGTTTTTTCGTTTGCCGACAGATGCTTAAAAAGAACCTGTCCGGCAGCAGCCGGCGGCATTGCCGGAATGTTTGCCGACATATGTGATGCGGTGAATATAAGCCGGCCTGCAAATGGTCCGAACCATTTGGTCTCTGCCACAAATAGTTCTTTTACTTCAGTTGCTTATGACAGGTCGTCCACAAGTTCTGCACAGCACGCTTCGCAGGAAGGGGACAAGTCGGTGTCAAGCAATTTATTTCAGAAAAAATTATTCGGGCCGCCGATTTTTCGGTTCGCCGGAAAAGAGTTTGATTCACAATGGCTTTACCGAAAAGGGGCCGACAACCAGGCCGCTCAAGGCCTCCGCGCTAACCAGATTCGTTAAAATTGTGTTAGTCTCGGCCTTGCCCTTTCCACAGGGATTTCGGTAGTGTCCATCCATCGAAAGGGACGGGCCAGCGGCTCTAACCTAGTCCAAGTCGGCCAGCCAAAATTGGCAGAATTCAAAACGCGGAGCAATACCGCGAACGGGATCGGCTTGCCTTTCGACGTGTAGATTGGCGTAGCAGCGCGTAGCAGACGAGTACCCACGGTTTCGTCGGCTGGCACCGCTATGCCTTTCCGGGGACTACAGAGGGTTGCACGCTCTGACGACCGGGAAATTCGCGACCAGCGGCGGCGGCGGCGAATTTCGCGGGGGACGGCAAGTTGCCGGACCAGGATGCGGGGGACGCATCCGCGATGGAAACAGTACGAAGCGAGGATTTTGAGCATGCAGAGCGTCGACAGGGATTTCAACGACGATATCCCACTTCCAGCAAACTTGACCGGGGGGAATCGGATGGCAGCTTCCGCAGAAGCCGAGCAGAGGTTCGAACGCATCAAGGTGCAGTTGAAGGCCCGCCTCGGCAGCGAAGTCTATTCGAGCTGGTTCGGGCGCATGAAGCTGGCCGAAGCCTCCAAGGGCATCGTTCGCATCTCGGTTCCCACCGCCTTTCTGCGGTCGTGGATCAACGGCCACTATCTCGATGTCATCGCCGACCTGTGGAAGCAGGAAGACCCTGAAGTCCTGAAGATCGACATCATCGTGCGCAGCGCCACGCGCCACGTCGTGCGAAATTCCGAAGCCGATGTCGCAATGGCGCCCAAGGCAAGCCGGCACACGCCAGCCGCGCTTGCGGCCGGCACCACGGCAGGCAGGCTCGAACGGCCCGGCATCGCGCATGGCCGCCCGGTGGATATGGAAATGCGCCAGAGCGTGCTCGGCTCGCCGCTCGATCCGCGCTATACTTTCGGCTCGTTCATCGAAGGGCCGTCGAACCGGGTCGCCTTTGCCGCCGCCCGCGCGGTCGCGGAATCGCAGTCGAGCGCAGTGCGCTTCAACCCGCTTTTCCTCCATGCCTCCGTCGGCCTCGGCAAGACGCACCTGTTGCAGGCGATCGCGGCCGAATCGCTTCGGCAAAACCCGAAATCGCGCGTCGTCTACCTGACGGCGGAATATTTCATGTGGCGCTTCGCCACCGCCATCCGCGACAACAACGCGCTGACCCTGAAGGAACAGCTGCGCGACATCGACCTGCTCATCATCGACGACATGCAGTTCCTGCAAGGCAAATCGATCCAGCACGAATTCTGCCATCTCATCAACATGCTTCTGGATAGCGCCAAGCAGGTGGTGGTGGCCGCCGACCGGCCGCCGTCCGAACTGGAATCGCTGGAGCCGCGCGTGCGTTCGCGCCTCAATGGCGGCGTCGCGCTGGAAATGTCGGCTCCCGACTTCACCATGCGCCTTGGCATGCTGAAGCTCCGGCTGGAGACGGCCGCGACGGAAGGCACGCCGCTGGATATTTCCGAGGAAATCCTCAACCACGTCGCCCGCACCGTCACTGGCAGCGGCCGCGAACTGGAAGGCGCCTTCAACCAGCTTCTTTTCCGGCAATCGTTCGAGCCGCAGATCACCATCGACCGCATCGATGAAATCCTCGGCCATATCTACCGCACCGGCGAGCCGAAGCGGGTTCGCATCGAAGACATCCAGCGCATCGTTGCGCGCCACTACAATGTTTCCAAGACGGAGCTTCTGTCCAACCGGCGCACCCGCACCATCGTCAAGCCGAGGCAGATCGCCATGTACCTGGCCAAGGTGATGACGCCGCGCTCGCTGCCGGAAATCGGCAGGCGTTTCGGGGGCCGCGATCACACCACGGTTCTGCATGCGGTTCGCAAGATCGAGGACCTTTCCGGCGACGGCAATACGCTGTCGCAGGAGTTGGAATTGCTGCGCAGGCTGATCAACGATCAGGCGTGAGGCCAAGCGGCCGCGCCCGATGGCCGCTTTGCAACGCGTTATCCCCAGAAAGGCGGCAAGGGTGCTGCGATACGGCGGCGCGGGCTTGCGTTTGGATGGGTTTTCCTGTCAGTTTGACGCAAATCTGAACCTGTTCAGACCTTCCGCGGGCCGCCGATAGACGGAGGCCCGCTTGTTCAGTCAAGTGAGCCTCTATCGTCATGCGCGTCATCCTGGAACGGTCAAATCTCCTGAAGTCACTCAATCACGTCCACCGCGTGGTCGAGCGCCGCAATACCATTCCGATCCTGTCGAATGTGCTGCTTGCCGCCGAAGGCGCCAGCCTTGAAATGAAGGCCACCGACCTCGATCTCGAAATCACCGAAGCGACGCCTGCCAAGGTCGAGCAAGGCGGGGCGACGACCGTGCCGGCGCACCTGCTCTACGATATCGTGCGCAAGCTGGCCGATGGCGCGGAAGTGATGCTGAGGACCGACGAGGACGGCAACGCCATGACGGTCGTTTCCGGGCGCTCGTCCTTCCGCCTGCAATGCCTGCCGCAGTCCGATTTCCCGGAATTGTCGGCGGGGTCTTTCTCGCACATCTTCCGGCTGGATTCGGCCGGTCTCAAGGGTTTGATCGAAAAGACGCAGTTTGCGATCTCGACCGAAGAGACGCGCTATTATCTCAACGGCATCTACCTGCATGCGCATGAAGTGGGCGGCAAGCTCAAGCTGCGCTCGGTTGCGACCGACGGGCATCGGCTTGCCCGCGCCGAAATCGAGGCGCCCGCCGGCTCGGAAGGCATGCCCGGCATCATCATTCCGCGCAAGACGGTCAGCGAGTTGCAAAAGCTGGTGGACGATCCCGATGTTGCGGTGACGACCGAGCTTTCGGAAACCAAGATCCGCTTCACCATCGGCTCCGTGGTTTTGACCTCGAAGCTGATTGACGGCACGTTTCCGGACTACCAGCGCGTCATCCCGACTGGCAACGACAAGAAGCTCATTATCGACCGGCAAAGCTTTTCGGCCGCCGTCGACCGCGTCTCCACCATTTCCTCCGAGCGCGGGCGCGCGGTCAAGATGTCGATCGTCGAGGGCCAGGTGACGCTTGCCGTCAACAATCCCGATTCGGGCAGCGCAACGGAAGAACTGGCGGCGGATTATTCCTCCGACGCGATCGAAATCGGCTTCAACGCGCGCTACCTGCTGGACGTCGCCGCCCAGCTTACCGGCAGCGAAGCGCGGTTCATGCTGGCCGACGCCGGCTCGCCGACACTCATCCATGACACCAGCGACGAAACCACGCTCTACGTGCTGATGCCGATGCGGGTCTAGGCCCCGCACACCGTCATGACGGTCGACTATTCGCCATGGCCTGCCGGTCTCGCTCAGACTGATCCTTTGGGAACAGCAATCTTATGCGCGTTCGCCACGGCCGGTGACCCCTCCCCACAAGGGAAGGTGGGACTTTGCGGCGACCGCGCCAGGTGGATTTACCGGCAATCCGCTCGCAAACGAATGGCAAACGGGTTCCCCTCCCCGTTGTGGAGTGCGCTTAAGGGTGAAGGTATCGAGCGCGCTGCCTTACCGGCATCATGACCGAACAAACCCCCAACGCCACGAACCAGACCCACATCCGTAAGCTGACGCTGACCAATTTCCGCAACTATGCGGCCTTGTCCATCGACCTGCGCCCTGGTGCTGTGGTGTTCACCGGCGACAACGGGGCTGGCAAGACCAATCTCCTGGAGGCGATATCGCTTTTGACGCCGGGACGCGGCCTGCGCCGCGCGCCCTATGGCGATATTGCGCGCGAGGGCGGCGATGGCGGCTTTGCGCTGCATGCCGCCATTGATGGCCCGCAAGGCGAGATCGAAATTGGCACCGGCATCGCCAGCGGCGATGCGACGCGGCGCGTGCGCATCAACAGCGCGCCGGCGCGTTCCGCCGACGCCATGCTCGAATGGCTGCGCGTGGTGTGGCTGACGCCGGCGATGGATGCGCTGTTTACCGGTCCCGCCGCGGATCGGCGGCGCTTTCTCGACCGGCTGGTGCTTGCCATCGATGCCGGCCATGGGCAGCGCGCGCTCGATTATGAAAAAGCGATGCGCGGGCGCAACCGCCTGCTCGCCGACGGGTCGCGCAACGACGCATGGTTCGAGGCGATCGAAACCCAGATGGCCGAGACCGGCGTGGCAATCGCCGCCGCGCGCGCCGAACTGGTGCGCCTGCTTGCCGCCATGATCGACCGCCTGCCGGGCGACAGCCCCTTCCCGCAAGCCGACCTCGTGCTCTCCGGCGCGTTGGAGGCGCAAATTTCCTCCGTCGCCGCCGTCGATGTCGAGGAGCGCTTTCGACGCGAGCTTGCCGGCGGGCGTGAACGCGACCGCGCCGCCGGGCGAACGCTGGACGGCCCGCACCGTTCCGATCTCATCGTGCGCCATCGCCCCAAAGCCATGCCGGCGGAACTGTGCTCGACAGGCGAGCAGAAGGCGCTGCTGGTCGGCATCGTCCTTTCCCATGCGCGGCTGACCGGCGAAATGTCGGGCATCAAGCCAATCCTTTTGCTGGACGAGATTGCGGCGCATCTTGACGGCGGGCGGCGCGCCGCCTTGTTTTCGATATTGGAAGAGCTGAACTGCCAGGCCTTCATGACCGGCACCGAGCCGTCGCTGTTTGCCAGCCTCAAGGGCCGCGCGCAGTTCCTGAGCGTCGATCACGGCACGGTTGGGCCAACGCAAGGCTCCTGACAAGCACCGCAAGCGGCTTTATGCTCTATCGATGACCCTTAACGACCAGGAACTGGAACGCTACGCTCGCCACATCGTGCTGCCGGAGATCGGCGGCGCCGGCCAGCAGAAGCTGAAGCGCGCGCGGGTGCTGGTGATCGGCGCGGGCGGGCTGGGTTCGCCGGTGCTGGAATATCTCGCCGCCGCCGGCGTCGGTACGCTCGGCATTATCGACGACGACATCGTTTCGCTTTCCAACCTGCAACGGCAGGTCATCCACAGCACCCAGGCGATCGGCCAGGCCAAGATCGACAGCGCCAGGGAAGCGATCCTGCGGATCAATCCTCATATTGCCGTCGAAGCGCACACTATGCGCCTGACGGCCCAAAACGCCCCTGCCCTTGTCCGCGCCTATGACATCGTGGTGGACGGGTCCGACAATTTCGAGACGCGCTATGCGGTCGCCGACGCCTGCGCCGCCGAGAAACGGCCGCTGGTCCATGCCGCGCTTGGCCGGTTCGACGGATCGGTCACGGTGCTGATGCCGTTCGAAACGGCCAAGGACGGCCGCCAGAACCCGTCCTATCGCGACCTGTTTCCAGAGCCGCCGCCGGAAGGGCTGGTGCCCTCCTGCGCTGCGGCCGGCGTGCTCGGCGCCCTGCCCGGCGTCATCGGCACGTTGCAGGCGATGGAGGCGATCAAGCTGATTGCCGGCATCGGCGAGCCTCTGGTCGGACGGCTTTTGCTCTACGACGCGCTGGCGGCGCGCTTCGACACGATCACCTATTCGCGCCGCAAGGAAGGCTAGGCCCGCAGGGGCAGCACGCGGTCCGGCGGGCGATGGCCGTCGAAAAAGGCGCGGATGTTGATGATGACCTTCTCGCCCATGTCGATGCGCCCTTCCATGGTGGCCGAACCCATATGCGGCAAAAGCAGCATCTTTCCCCGATTGGCCTGCTTCAGCAGCTTGGCGTTCAGCGCCGGCTCGTTCTCGTAGACGTCGAGACCCGCGCCCGCGATCTTGCCGTCATGGATCAGCTTGACCAGCGCGTCCTCGTCGATGATGTCGCCGCGCGCCGTATTGACGATGTAGGCCGTGGGTTGCAGCAGCGCCAGCCGTCGCGCCGAAAGCAGATGAAAGGTAGCCGGAGTCGAAGGGCAATTGACCGAAATAATGTCCATGCGGGCCAGCATCTGGTCGAGGCTTTCCCAATAGGTAGCCTCAAGCCCTTCCTCGACCGAAGGCAAAATGCGGTGGCGGTTGTGGTAATGGATCGAAAGTCCGAACGCCTTGGCGCGCTTGGCGACGGCCGTGCCGATGCGGCCCATGCCGACAATGCCGAGCCGCTTGCCCCAGATGCGCCGCCCCAGCATCCAGGTTGGCGACCAGCCGGGCCATTTATGGTCGCTGGTCAGAACGTTTGCCCCCTCCGCCAGCCGGCGCGGCACCGCCAATATCAGCGCCATGGTCATGTCGGCGGTGTCTTCGGTCAGCACGTTGGGCGTGTTGGTGACGGTAATGCCCTTTTTGGCGGCGGCGGCGACGTCGATCTTGTCGACACCGTTGCCGAAATTGGCGATCAGCTTGAGGTTCGGCCCGGCCTGCTCGATCAGCGCGGTATCGATGGTGTCGGTGATGGTCGGCACCAGCACGTCAGCCTCGCGCATGGCGGCCACCAGTTCGGGCTGCGTCATCGGGCGATCCTCGATGTTCAGCCTGGCGTCGAACAGTTCGCGCATCCGCGTCTCGACCGGATCGGGCAATTTGCGCGTGAGGACGACGAGAGGCTTCTTTTTGCCGGCCATTTTACCCTCGATCCGGGATTGTTGAGACCTCTTTAACCAAGACCGGCCAAACTGAAAACCGGTCGTGGCACGAATTCATCCTGTAACAAGCGGTGCCGCCGATGACAAAGAAAAAGGCGCCCGGCTGAGGCCAGGCTGTTGGAGCAAGGAACAAACGTGTCTGGTTTCGCGTCGCTTCGCCTGGCCCTCGGCGCAGTATTGCTGGGCACGATGCTGTTTCCGGTCGGCGCCGGTGCGCAAGGGGCGGCTTCCGCCTCCGCGCCAAGCGTGACGCTCGGCCCGAGCGGCCTGCCGCTGCCGCGCTTCGTCAGCCTCAAATCCGGCCGCGTCAATTCACGGGTCGGACCCGGCGTGAACTATTCCGTCGACTGGATGTATACGAAATCGGGCCTGCCGATGGAGATCGTCCAGGAATACGATACGTGGCGGCGCGTGCGCGACGCCGACGGCTCCGAAGGCTGGATCAACCAGTCGCTGCTGTCGGGCCGGCGCACCGCCATCGTCGCGCCGTGGCAGCGCGGCAAAGGCGCGCACATCAATTTGCTCGACGATTCCGACAAGGACGCAGCCGTCGTCGCCATCCTGGAACCGGGCGTTGTTGGCACGATCAAGGCATGCAACGGCGAATGGTGCGAAATGACCTTCGCCGGCCATACCGGCTGGATCAACCAGGGATCGCTATGGGGCGCCTATCCGGGCGAAAAGGTCAAAGACTAAGCGCTAAGCTTTGGTTTCAGGGAAGCTGGCGCTGGAAAATTCCGCGTGGCCTTGCGAATTGGCGCCTTATTCGCAACGCTTCTGGCGAAGTCTCACCACGATATCGATATTGGCGATTTCCATGCCTTCCGGCGGCGGCGGCAGGTTGGCGACCGTGACGGCGCCGGCGTCGATGTCGAAAATCCTGTTTTCGCCCTCAAGGTAGAAATGATGATGATCCGAGGTGTTGGTGTCGAAATAGGTTTTCGAACCTTCCACCGCCAGGATGCGCAACAGGCCAGCCTGGGTGAATTGGTGAAGCGCGTTATAGACGGTCGCGAGCGACACCGGCACGCCGGCGGCCAGCGCTTCCTCGTGCAGTTCCTCGGCCGAAAGATGGCGATCGCCCTTGGCAAACAGCAGATCGGCCAGCGCTATGCGCTGACGTGTCGGCCTTAGACCGGCATCCCGAACCCGCTTGTCCACAGCAACTCCTTACCTCAGCCAGTTCACGCCTTCAGGCAGTTCACGTTCATTCATCACCGCAAGGTGGCCGAATTTCGTACAACAAGCCTGAAACGCCTGAAACACAAGACCGAATGCCGGTGCCTGCACTTCAACATATATTCGTTCGGCGCTATACGATCAATAGCGCGCATTGACCCGGCCGGAGCGGCAGGCTAAGCGCAAATGTCGGTTTTCAGCCTGAAACGGCATGTCGGGAAAACCCAACGCACGGGCGCACGCCGCCCGACCACAGTGGAGACAGCGTTCGATGGCGGGTAAATCCAGTTACGGCTACGAGGAATTGCTTGCCTGCGCACGCGGCGAGCTTTTCGGGCCGGGCAACGCCCAGTTGCCGGCTCCTCCGATGCTGATGTTCGACCGCATCACCGATATTAGCGAAACCGGCGGCGAATTCGACAAGGGATATATCCGCGCCGAATTCGACATCAATCCGGATTTGTGGTTCTTCCCGTGCCACTTCATCGGCAATCCGATCATGCCCGGCTGTCTAGGCCTCGACGCCATGTGGCAGTTGACGGGCTTCTACCTGGGCTGGCTGGGCGAACCCGGCAAGGGCATGGCGCTGTCCACCGGCGAGGTGAAATTCAAGGGAATGGTCACTCCTTCCGTGAAGAAGATCGAATACGGGGTCGATTTCAAGCGCGTCATGCGCGGCCGGCTCGTGCTTGGCATCGCGGATGGCTGGCTCAAGGCCGATGGCGATCCTATCTACAAGGCGACCGACCTCAAGGTCGGCCTGTCGAAGCAGGAAGCAGCCGCCTGACCGGCGCTCGGACTCTGGAAGGAAACCACCTATGAGACGCGTCGTTGTCACCGGCCTCGGTATCGTATCGTCTATCGGAAACAATGCCGGGGAGGTTGAGGCCTCGCTGCGTGATGCGCGATCGGGCATCACCTTCTCGGAATCTTTTGCCGAGCACGGTTTCCGCTGCCAGGTATGGGGCGCGCCGAATCTGGACACGACCGATCTGGTCGACCGCCGCGCGGCGCGGTTCCTGTCGCAGGGCGGCATGTGGAACCATGTCGCCATGAAGCAGGCCGTCGCCGATAGCGGACTGGAGGAGGCCGACATATCCGGCAATGAGCGCACCGGCATCATCATGGGTTCCGGCGGGCCTTCGACGCGCACCATCGTGGAAGCCGCGGAAATCACGCTGAAGAACAACAGCCCCAAGCGCATCGGGCCGTTCGCCGTGCCCAAGGCAATGTCGTCCACCGCTTCGGCGACGCTCGCCACCTGGTTCAAGATCCACGGCGTCAACTATTCGATTTCCTCGGCCTGCTCGACCTCGGCGCACTGCATCGGCAATGCCGCTGAAATGATCCAGTGGGGCAAGCAGGACATCATGTTTGCGGGCGGGCACGAGGATCTCGACTGGACCATGTCGGACCTGTTCGACGCGATGGGGGCGATGTCGTCCAAATATAACGACAACGCATCGTCGGCCTCGCGCGCCTATGATGTCAGCCGCGACGGCTTCGTCATCGCCGGTGGCGCCGGCGTGCTGGTGCTGGAGGAACTGGAACACGCCAAGGCGCGCGGCGCCAAGATTTATTGCGAACTGGTCGGCTATGGCGCCACTTCCGATGGCTACGACATGGTGGCGCCGTCCGGCGAAGGCGCCATTCGCTGCATGCGCCAGGCGCTGGCCACCGTCTCCACCCCCATCGACTACATCAACACGCACGGCACCTCCACGCCGGTCGGCGATGCCAAGGAAATGGGCGCGATCCGGGAAGTGTTCGGCGAAAAGATGCCACACATCAGCTCGACCAAGTCGCTGACCGGCCATTCCCTGGGCGCCGCCGGCGTTCAGGAATCGATCTATTCCATCCTGATGATGCAGGGCCGCTTCATCGGCGAAAGCGCGCATATCGAGAATCTCGACCCCGAATTCGAAGGCATGCCC
>DASYCS010000007.1:0-4573 GCA_036500025.1 Mesorhizobium sp.
GCCAGCGCCGCCACGAAGGCCAGCGGCAGGAACCATGGCAGGGCACCGACGAAACAGACGCCGATCAACAGCAGCGTGTTGGCGAGATAGATCGGGTTGCGCGACACCGCAAACGGGCCGTTTGTGACCAGATGTTCCGGCAAGCCGTTCGAACAAAGCGTCGTACGGGTGGCCGTCACGGCGCGAAACGCGGTGAACCAAAGCACTGCTACCGCCAGCAGCACCAGCCATCCGATCGCAAAAAGCAGATCGCCGAGCAGTCCGCCTATCCAGGGAAGGGGATAAGACCAGCCAAGCAAGGCGGCGACGCCGATTGCCGCGAGATAGATCAATGGCGGCCATGGCGCGCGCCCAGCTACGGTCCGGGTTGCGGTCACGGTGTTTCTCCCCCAACTGCCGCCTTATCGGTCTTTGCGGTACACAATCCGGCCAGGTTGCTGACATGGTCTTTCAATTCCTGGCTCTGGTCGGCGCCGTAGAGCCGGTCGAGCGTATCGTCGCGCGCGAGCATGTCGAACATGCAGCCACAATAGGTCGTGCAGAAAGGCGTGTCGCGGGTGACTTCGCACGAGGCCTGGCATGATTTGAGGAAGTTTTCCTGCCGGGTTTCGACATGCGCCGGCATGATTTGCGAAAACGCCCAGACGCAGGCAATCAGCACCGGCTGATGGATGAGGTAGAACGCCAGGCTGTGTTTGCCGATGAAGTTAAGGGGTTTGGCCCATCTGCCGGGCGAAAACCGGCCAAGCCATGCAAGAACCCCGAAAGATCGCGCCAGTTTTGTCGCCGCGATGCCGGCCAGCACCGCACCGAACCACGGGAATAGCGGCACATAGTCGTTGGAGTGCGGATTGACCGTCGACAGGCCGACCCACCACAGGGAGGGATGATCGAAGATCGGTGAGCGCAGGTAGAAAGGCAGCGCCACGACCGTTGCTGCGATCACCACCGTCAGCAGCGGCGGCAACCTCAGGAAGAGCAGGCCAAGCAGGCTTGCCAGCGTGATTTCGTGCAGGATGCCGAAAAAGATAAAGCCATCCGGAAAGGCGTATAGCGTAGCCGCCGTGATCGCCGCCGCCGCCGCCGCCACCATGGCCAGGCGCTTCCAAAAGCCTTTCCAGCGGATGCCGGCGCCATGTGCGAGCACGAGGCTGACGCCGACCAGGAACAGAAAGGTCGATGCGATGCAGCGGGCATAAATCTTCCAGCCGCCAACGCCGGTCAGGCCTGGCTCGGTATAGCCGAAGAATTCCAGGTCCCAGGTGAAATGGTAGCTCGCCATGGCCAGCAGGGCCGCGCCGCGCGCGACGTCGATGGCGGCAATGCGTCTTGAAGGGGCAGGAGAAGGCACGTCGATGCTCATGCGGGACTCTGATCGCTTTTGACGCCCAAGGATTATCATGACAGCCGGCCAGGCAGGAATGGAAATGATGGGTTTTCCCTGTCCGCCACCGCGCCGGCCGGCGGCCGCATAATTGGCGTTTGGCGGCAACGGATTTTCCCGCGAGCTTTGGGCCACGGCCGTGAAGCGGTTGGCAAGGTGCGTATTTCAGCTTGGATGAGTCGTTTCCCTCTGCTGCGACAAGCCTCGAATCGTCTCATCGTGTTGCGCGGGCGCATTGTCGGGCCTGGAGTAGCAGACGCCCATGGGCACCCATGTACGCCATCCGATGTGGCTTCCTTCTGTGCGGCAGGCGGGCGCGCGCACGTTCGCTTCGTTATACACGGTCGAATCCTTTGCCCGCGCCACCGTTTCCAGCGTCATCCCGATCCAGGCTTACGAAATCCTGCGCAGCGAGCAGAGGGTATCGATCCTCTATACCGTCGTTTCGCTGCTGGGTTTGTCGGCCACGCTGTTCATGCCGATGCTTATTCATCGTTTCGCGCGGCGCTGGGTCTACACCGCCGGAGCTTGCCTGCTTGCCATCGGTTCGCTGTTTTTCCTGACCGATACGCTGCCCGGCCAGGCAATCGGCATGCTTTGCCGGGTGATGGGCGCCAGCGCCCTCTCGATCACGCTCAACCTCTACATCATGGATCACATCCGCAAGACCGACTTCATGCGTTCGGAATCGCTGCGCATGGCGTGGTCCATGGTCGCCTGGACCGGAGGCCCGACGCTCGGCATCTTCCTCTACGCCCATTATGGCGTTTATGCCGCGCATGGCGCGGTCGCCGCCTTTGCCATGCTGCTTTTAGCGCTGTTCTGGATTTACCGCCTGGGCGACAATCCGCTCATCGCCGCCGGCAAGAGCCGCGCCATCAATCCGATCGCCAATATCGGCCGGTTCGTTGCGCAGCCACGCCTGCGGCTTGCCTGGATCATCGCCTTTGGACGCTCGTGCTTCTGGACGACGTTTTTCGTCTACGGGCCGCTGTTCATGGTCATCACCGGCCAAGGCGAACTGGCGGGCGGCCTGCTGGTATCGGCCGGAAACGGCCTGTTGTTCATGGCCATCTACTGGGGAAGGGCGGGCAGGCGGTATGGCGCGCGCCGCACCATCACCCTTGCATTTTTCGCCATGGCGGCGACGCTGCTGGCCGCCGGTGCCGTCGGTGAAGCCGTGCCGCTGTTGACTGCGGCGTTGCTGCTTGGCGGCGCCCTGTTCACCATCGCGCTGGACGCGCTTGGCTCCCCGGTCTTCATGCGGGCGGTGCACCCTTACGAACGCGCGCAGATGGCGGCGGTCTATCGCACCTATCTCGATTTTTCCGAGCTTACGCCGCCGATGATTTATTCCGTGGTCCTGGCTTTCTTTGGCCTCGGCTCGGTTTTCGCCACGCTTGGCGTTCTGGCGCTGTTTTGCGGCGCCATCTCCTGGCGATACCTGCCGAAAGCCATGTAGCCCGTTGCCGGTCGGGCCGATTTTCCTATAGTCCGGCCATGGGTGACAACGGGAAGATGTGTTGAGAATGATTGGTGGCTGCTTTGCCTGACCGAAGTCTGACGTTTTTGATCGGTGGCGCGCGCTCCGGCAAAAGCGCGCATGCCGAGCAGTTGGCGATGTGCCATGCAGCGCCGTGGAGTTATATCGCCACCGCGCAGGCCTATGACGACGAGATGCGCGAGCGCATCGCCACGCATCGGTCGCGCCGGGGGGAGGGATGGACGACCATCGATGCCCCGCTGGACCTCGCCGGCGCACTCGATGCCGTGCCGGAGGGATGCCCGGTGCTGGTGGATTGCCTGACGCTGTGGCTTACCAACCACATGCTGGCCGGGCACGACCTGAGCGCCGAATGCGCACGGCTGGAGCAAAGCCTGATGCGGCCGCGCGGTCCATGGTTCGTCGTATCCAACGAGGTTGGATTGGGGATCGTGCCCGAAAATGCGCTGGCGCGCCGTTTCCGCGATGCCGCCGGGCGTCTCAACCAGCAGGTCGCCGCGGTGGCCGATACGGTGCTCTTGATGGTGGCCGGGCTGCCGCTGAAGGTGAAGTGATGACGGATGTCGAATTGAAAGACGAAGAAAAACACCGCGCCAAGATGGCCAAGCGCAAGGCGGTGCAGGATGCCGAAGTGGCGGAAAAGACCGTCGAAAAAGGACTTCTGATCGTCAATACCGGGCCGGGCAAGGGCAAGACCACGGCGGCTTTCGGGTTGGCGCTGAGAATGCTCGGCTATGGCAAGCGTGTCGGCGTCGTGCAGTTCATCAAGGGAGCGTGGCACACCGGCGAGAAGGATGCGTTTTCGGCTTTCGGCGACCGCGTAGCGTGGCACACGATGGGCGAGGGCTTTACCTGGGAGACGCAGGATCTGAAGCGGGATATCGCCGCCGCCGAAGCGGCCTGGGCGAAGGCGCTGGAACTGATGGCCGACCCGACCATCAGCCTTGTCGTTCTCGATGAAATGAACATCGCGTTGCGCTACGACTATCTCGATCTCGACAAGGTGGTTGCCGCATTGAAGACACGGCGCGAAGGTCTGCATGTCGTCGTCACCGGGCGAAACGCCAAGCCGGCGCTGGTCGAAGCGGCCGATCTGGTCACCGAAATGGGTTCGACCAAGCATCACTTTTCCGCCGGCGTGAAGGCCCAGCAGGGCATCGAATTCTAGGCAATCCGTTCAAAGAAGGATTGTCGAAAGGGCGAGCGCGCCGAACAGCGCGATAAGCAGGACGTCGGCGGCCCAATAGAGCTTGAGCGCGCGCCTTATGTCCGTGCTGGTGGCTTCCCGGCGACCGCCTTCGCCCATGAACAGGTCATCGACCGGTATGCCGCCATAGACGCGCGGGCCGGCCAAGGCGAGGCCGAGCGCGCCGGCCATCGCCGCTTCCGGCCAGCCGGCGTTGGGCGAGCGATGTTTTTTGGCGTCGCGCCATATGGCGCGCCAGGCATTGGCCGGATTTGCGCCTTCGACGAAGAACGCGCCGAGCACGACCAGAAGCGCGGTCAGCCGCGATGCCGGCAGGTTTATCAGGTCATCGAAGCGTGCCGCCGCCCAGCCGAACGCTTCATGGCGGGGCGTGCGGTGACCGATCATGGAATCGGCCGTGTTGGTGGCCTTGTAGGCGACCCCACCCGTCAATCCGCCAACCGCCAGCCAGAAAGCCGGAGCAACGATGCCGTCAGAG
>DASYCS010000008.1:0-4530 GCA_036500025.1 Mesorhizobium sp.
GCCGCCGGAAAAGCGAACGTTCTTGAGCAATTGCGGCACCGGCTCGAATTTCTTCGAAAGTTCGCTTACCGGCTTGTCTTGCCGCTTGACGCAGGCCAACACCTGCAAGGCCGAAACCAGGCCGTCGCCGGTGGTGGAGAAGTCCGACAACACGATATGGCCGGACTGCTCGCCGCCGACATTGAGGCCGTGGGCGCGCATGTGCTCGACGACATAACGGTCGCCGACCTTGGTGCGGTGCAGTTGCAGGTTAAGGCCGCCGAGGAAGCGTTCCAGGCCGAGATTGGACATGATGGTCGAAACGACGCCGCCACCGGTCAGGCGGCCATTCTGGTGCCAGGCTTCGGCGATCAGCGCCATGATCTGGTCGCCGTCGACGATGGCGCCGTTCTCGTCGACGATGACGACGCGGTCGGCATCGCCATCGAGCGCGATGCCGATATCGGCGCGGACTTCATGGATCTTCTTTTGCAGGCCGGCCGGATGGGTCGAGCCGCATTCATTATTGATGTTGTAGCCATTCGGCTCGTCGTTGATGGTGATGACTTCCGCGCCGAGTTCCCAAAGCACGGCCGGCGCCACCTTGTAGGCTGCGCCGTTCGCGCAATCGACGACGATCCGCAGGCCGGAAAGCGACATGGAGCGCGGCAGGGTGCGCTTGGCGAATTCGATATAGCGGTCATGGACGCCATCGACGCGCTTGGCGCGGCCAAGGCCGTCGGAATCGGCAAGCGCCATTTCGATATCGTTGTCCAGCATCGCTTCGATGCGGGTCTCGATCTCGTCGGAAAGCTTGTAGCCGTCCGGCCCGAACAACTTGATGCCATTATCGAAATAGGGGTTATGCGAAGCCGAGATCATCACGCCGATATCGGCGCGCAGGGAACGCACCAGCATGGCGACGGCGGGCGTCGGAATAGGGCCGAGCAGGAACACGTCCATGCCGGCGGCGCACAGGCCGGAAACCAGCGCGCTCTCGATCATGTAGCCGGAAAGACGGGTATCCTTGCCAACGACGACCCGGTGCCGGTGGCTACCGCGCTGGAAGGAAAGCCCGGCCGCCATGCCGACGCGCATCGCGATTTCCGCGGTCATCGGAAACTTGTTGGCACGTCCGCGAATGCCATCGGTGCCGA
The DNA here is from genome assembly GCA_036500025.1 of Mesorhizobium sp. Lineage (GTDB taxonomy): Bacteria > Pseudomonadota > Alphaproteobacteria > Rhizobiales > Rhizobiaceae > Mesorhizobium. Next base: position 1,137 of record DASYCS010000008.1, read on the forward strand.
AGTAACGTCCCATGCTTGCCGGTATCCCTACCTGTTTCCAGCTGGCTCTCTTGCCACGTTTGTCGAGACAGTCATCATCACAATGTATGAGTTACTGTTACGATTCCGTTGTTTTCGGCGTGATTTGCAGGAACAGCAAGAGAAATCAGGTTAAATTGGGCTTTTGCCGGCATGAGATGCGGCCGCTGCCATGATTTGCGCGCAATCGGGCAATTCTGATCTGCGGGTGCGACTTAATGTCTGGCACAACGGGCCGCAAGGCGGTATTGCTTGGCGGCTATTTCGAGCGGCAGCAATGGAGAAACGCATGCGCATCGATCGACTTGCTACATTGACCGGCCTTGCCGTGGTCACCCTGTTTCTCGCATCGCCGGCCAGCGCGCTTACCATGGCCGAGTGCAGCACCAAATATAACACGGCCAAGGATGCCGGCACGCTGGGTGGCCAGACGTGGAACCAGTTCCGCAAGGCCGAATGCGCCGCCGACGCCAGCGCCGCCACCGAGGAGGCAAAGCCGGCCAAGAAAGCGGCCAAGGCCAGCGCCAAGGCCGCCGACAAGACCAAGGCAGCGCCAGCGGCGGCCGCCGGCGACGACGCCAAGGGCCTGACCGCCAAGGAATGCAGCGCCAAGTATCAGGCGGCCAAGACCGCCGGCACGCTGAACGGCATGAAGTGGAACGACTTCCGCAAGAGCGAGTGCGCGGCCGGGGCCAGTGCCGCCGTCGAGGAAGTTGCGCCAGCCAAGAAGGCAAAGGCGGCTGCCGCCGATGACGCGGCAACGGGGCTGACCTCCAAGGAATGCTCGACCAAATACCAGGCGGCCAAGGCCGCCGGCACCTTGAACGGCATGAAGTGGAACGACTTCCGCAAGAGCGAATGCGCGGCCGGCGCCAGTGCCGCCGTGGAAGACACGCAGCCAACGAAGGCCAAGGCATCGACAAAGGCTGCCGATACAGCGACCAGCGGCGGTGCGGGGCTTTCGATGGCCGAATGCTCGACCAAGTACCAGGCTGCAAAAAGTGGCGGCACGCTGAACGGCATGAAGTGGAATGACTTCCGTAAGGCAAGCTGCGGCACGGGCGTTTCCGACGACGACACCGTGCCCGCCGCCGACGAAGCCAGCTACACCAGCGAGCCGGAAGCGCCGAAAGTGAAGGCACCGAAGGGCGTCAAGTTCCCGTCCTCCGTTTCCACCAAGTTCTCTTCCGAGACCCCCGGCAAGGCGCGCATGCACACCTGCCTGGAGCAGTATTATGCCAACAAGGATTCGGATGCGCTTGGCGGCCTGAAGTGGATTCAGAAGGGCGGCGGCTTCTACAGCCTGTGCAACGCCCGCCTGAAGGGCTGATCTTTCGCCCCTGTTAGTCTTTGAAAAGCCCGCGAGCCGAAAGGTTCGCGGGCTTTTTGTCCGGTGGAGCCGCCGCCCTGCGTGCCTTGATGGCGGTTTGCACGCCGTTGGGGGGCGGCCGGCGGACGCATATCGTCGCATAGCGTGCAAACGACGAGATGCCAGCCTGCGCCTGGGTGGCCGGGTTCCTTTTGTTCGTTCGCGGCCAATAGGTCAGGCTTAGCGGAACGGTAAGCCTGACCTATGTTTGTCGAACGCAAGCATGCTCGGACCTCCGCGTAATTCCACAACCGTGGGTGGGCGCGGAGGCGGAGCCGGGCGTAGCGCGTGACGCAATGCCAGCCTGCCCGGGGCGGCGGGTTCTTCTGTCCGCTCCCGGTCAATAGGTTAGGCATGGCGGGACGGTAAGCCGATCCAGCGTTTGTTGCGCGCAAGCCGGGACACCGGCGTAATTACGCAACCGTTGCAAGCGCGGAGGCGGGCGTGTGGCGGGCAGGCCAACACTTCATGACGCGGCCTGCCGCGAAGCGCGGACCGGTAGTGCTTGGGCCTGGCGTCACCTTAAAGCCGATGCCTGTGAGCAGCTTAAAAAAGAAAACGCCGCGCTGGAAACGCGGCGTTTTCCGGTAGGTCCGGTTGCTTTCCCGATCACCCTTGCGGCTGCGGCTCCATGCCGCCTTCAGGCTCGGGGCCTTTCTTTTTGCCGCGCGTGGCGCCGGCCTTCGGCACGGCCGAGCCGCGGCTGGTCGGCGTATCGTCGCCAAGGTCGCGTGACGGCTTGTTGCCGGCGATCAGCTGCTTGATCTCCTCGCCCGACAGCGTCTCATATTCCAGCAGCCCCTGCGCCAGCGCGATCCAGGCCTTCTTCTGCTTGGTCAGGATGGTGCGGGCCGAGTTGTAGGCTTCGTCGATCAGGCGGCGCACTTCGGCGTCGATGATCTGCGCGGTTTCCTCCGAGATATTCTGCGTGCGCGCCACCGAATGGCCGAGGAAAACCTCTTCCTGGTTGTCGCCATAGGCGACGTGGCCGAGCTTGTCGGAAAAGCCCCAGCGCGTAACCATGGCGCGCGCCAGTTTGGTCGCTTGCTCGATGTCGGAAGAGGCGCCGGAGGTGATGTTTTCCTTGCCGAACTTGAACTCTTCCGCCACGCGCCCGCCCATCATGATGGCGAGGCGCGAGATCATGTATTTGTAGCTCATCGAATAGCGGTCGCCTTCCGGCAACTGCATGACCATGCCGAGCGCGCGGCCGCGCGGAATGATCGTCGCCTTGTGCAGCGGATCGGCGGACGGCACGTTCAGCGCCAGAATGGCGTGGCCGGCCTCGTGATAGGCGGTCAGTTCCTTCTCCGCCTGCGTCATGGCTGAGGAGCGGCGCTCCGCGCCCATCATGATCTTGTCTTTGGCATCCTCGAATTCGGCCATGGTGACGAGACGCTTGTTGCGCCTTGCCGCCATCAAGGCGCTTTCGTTGACGAGGTTGGCGAGATCGGCGCCGGAGAAACCGGGCGTTCCGCGCGCGATGACCTTGAGATCGACATTGGGCGCCAGCGGCACGTTGCGCACATGCACTTTCAGGATTTTTTCGCGGCCGACGATATCGGGGTTCGGCACCACGACCTGCCGATCGAAACGGCCCGGACGCAAAAGCGCCGGGTCGAGCACGTCGGGACGGTTGGTGGCGGCGATCAGGATGATCGATTCATTGGCCTCAAAGCCATCCATCTCGACCAGCAACTGGTTCAGCGTCTGCTCGCGCTCGTCATTGCCGCCGCCGAGACCGGCGCCACGATGACGGCCGACCGCGTCGATTTCGTCGATGAAGATGATGCAGGGCGCGTTCTTCTTGGCCTGGTCGAACATGTCGCGGACGCGGGAAGCGCCGACGCCGACGAACATCTCGACGAAGTCCGAGCCGGAAATGGTGAAGAAGGGCACATTGGCCTCGCCCGCCACGGAGCGCGCCAAGAGCGTCTTGCCGGTGCCGGGAGGGCCGACGAGCAGCACGCCGCGCGGAATCTTGCCGCCGAGGCGCTGGAACTTCTG
>DASYCS010000009.1:0-3916 GCA_036500025.1 Mesorhizobium sp.
CTCGCGCCGGCCGGCGCGGTGTCCGGGGTCAGCGGCCAGCGCATCAGCAGGCCCTGCGAACGGCCGATCCAGTTTTCCTGCATGACGCGGACCTTTTCCGGCCAGCGGTCGAGCGTGGCGAGGCTGTCCAGCAAATCCTGCGCCATGGCGGTGATCTTGAAGAACCACTGCGTCAGGTCGCGCTGCTCGACGGCCGCGCCGGAACGCCAGCCCTTGCCGTCGATGACCTGCTCGTTGGCCAGTACCGTCATGTCGACCGGGTCCCAGTTGACCTTGGCGGATTTGCGCTCGGCCAGGCCGGCGCGCCAGAAATCGAGGAACATCTTCTGCTGGTGGCGGTAGTAGGCCGGATTGCAGGTGGCGATCTCGCGCGACCAGTCGAGCGACAGGCCCATCGTCTTCAACTGGCCTTTCATCGTCTCGATATTGGCATAGGTCCAGTCGCGCGGATTGACATGATTGTCGCGCGCGGCGTTTTCCGCCGGCAGGCCGAAGGCGTCCCAGCCCATCGGGTGCAGCACGTTTTCACCCTTGGCGCGGTGATAGCGCGCAACCACGTCGCCCATCGTATAGTTGCGGACATGGCCCATGTGGATGCGGCCCGACGGATAGGGAAACATTTCCAGCACATAGTATTTCGGGCGCGGGTCGTCGTTGCGGGTTTCGAACAGCTTTTTGGCGTCCCAGGCTTTCTGCCATTTGGGCTCGGCCGCGCGCGGGTTGTATCGTTCGGTTGCCATGATCCGTTTTTCACTTAAAGAAGGCGGGGAAAACCCGGGATTGCATCTTCATAAGACCGTGGTTCGGGTCTTCACCACGGTTTGACAAACCCGTCAACCATATGGGTGCCCGCATATGAGTGGGCTAGGGCACGAAAACGGAGAAATTGAACCATGGGCGATGCGGTGGAGCAGCTTGCCGGGGTCAAGGCGAAGATCGCGGCGGCGCAGAGCGCGGCGAAACGCGACAATGGCGCGGTTACGCTGGTGGCGGTGTCCAAGACGTTCGAGGCCGACGCGGTTCGCCCGGTGCTGGAAGCCGGGCAGCGCGTGTTCGGCGAAAACCGCGTTCAGGAAGCGCAAGGCAAATGGCCGGCGCTGAAGGCGGATTTTCCGGATATCGAACTGCATCTGATCGGCCCGCTGCAATCCAACAAGGCCAAGGAAGCCGTCGCCCTGTTCGACGCAATCGAGACGGTCGACCGCGAGAAGATCGCGGCGGAACTGGCCAGGGAAATGGAGCGGCAGGGGCGTACGCTTAAACTCTACGTGCAGGTCAATACCGGGTCCGAGCCGCAGAAAGCCGGCATCGAGCCGCGTGAGGCGGTGGCCTTCGTCAAGCGCTGCCGCGACGTTCACAAGCTGGCGATCGAAGGGCTGATGTGCATTCCGCCGGCGGAAGAAAATCCCGGCCCGCATTTCGCGCTGCTGGAAAAGCTGGCGCGCGAAGCCGGGGTGGAAAAACTGTCGATGGGCATGTCCGGCGACTATGAGACGGCGGTTGCCTTCGGCGCAACCAGTGTGCGCGTCGGCTCGGCCATCTTCGGTTCGCGCTGATTTTTGAAAAGAAAAGGCCGGGTTGCCCCGGCCTTTTGTTTTTGTCTGGCGAAAATTATTCGGCGGCGACGATCTTGCCGTCTTCCCATTTGAACAGCGAGAAGCTTGGCGAGGAAAGATCGCCGTTCTCGCCATAGGTCAGCTTGCCGATGGCGGTCTGGACCGCTTCACCGCCCTTGAGCGCGGTGGCGACGGCTGCCGGATCGTCGGCCTTGCCGGCTTTTTCGATGCCGGCCTTGATAACCTGGACGGCGGCATAGGCGTTGAGCGTGAAGGCTTCCGGCGGAATGCCCTTTTCCTTGAGGACGGCCACGGCCTCGGCCGAATCCGGGTTCTTCAAGGCGTCGGTGGCGTTGGTGAACAGCGTGCCGGCGGCGGCTTCGTTGCCGATCGACCAGTATTCGGTGTTCGACAGGCCTTCGCCGCCGATAAGCTGCGCCTTGACCTGCACGTCAGCCAGCTGACGGGCCAGAAGGCCGCCTTCGGGGTGGTAGCCGCCGAAATAGATGACCTCGGCGCCGTCCTTCTTCAGGCGGCCGACGAGCGAGGAGTAATCCTTTTCGCCCGGCGTCAGGCCCTCGAACATCACTTCGGTGACGCCGCCCTTGTTGATTGCCGCCTTGAACGCATTGGCAAGGCCCATGCCGTAGGTGCCCTTGTCGTGGATGATGGCGACTTTCTTGTCCTTCAGGTGGGCGAGGACGTAGTTGGCAGAGACTTCCGCCTGTTGGTCGTCGCGCCCGCAGGTGCGCAGAACATTGGTCAGGCCGCGCGTGGTAAGGTCGGGTGCGGTGGCGGTCGGCGTCACCATCAGGACGCCGTTTTCCGCAAACACATCGGAGGCGGGGATGGCGACGCCGGACGTCACGGGGCCGACGACGTAATGCACGCCATCGCCGACGAGCTGGTTGGCGGCGGACACGCCCTGCTTGGGGTCGCCCGCATCGTCGGCAAGCTTGAGTGTCACCTGCTCGCCCAGAATGCCTCCTGCCTTGTTGATCGTATCGACGGCAGCCTGCGCGCCGTTCTTCACCTGGTCGCCATAGGCGGCGACCGGGCCGGTCAGCGGCGCGACCAGGCCGATGACCATGTCGGCATGCGCCATCGATGCGAATGCGAATGAAGCGGCCAGCGTCACGCCGGCCAACAGACGGGATTTCATGGGCTTTCTCCTTGTGCGACAGCCAATGCGGCCTGTCGAAGCCAAGCGGATTCAATATTCCTGCGAGGCCGGCTTTGCAACCAGATCAACCATTTGAAAACAGGCGATTGCTTGGGCCAGCGGCACTGCCCCGCCGACTATGTCCCAATGAAATAGGTGTCAGTGCAATAGGAATTCGCCGTCGACCTTGCGCCATTCGTTGGGCGCGATCAGCTTGCGGTGCGTGTAGGTGATCGAATGAAGCGGGCCGTCGAGCTTCTGCTTCCAGAATTCGATGAATTTGACCAGCACCGGAAAGCGCGGCGCGATGTCGTATTCCTGCCAGACGAAGCTTTGCAGCAGATGCGGATGGTCCGGCAGGTGGTAGAGGATGTTGGCGGTCGTCAGGCCGTAGCCGTTCAGCATCAGGTTCAGTTCAGGTTCATCCCTCATGGTTGCCCTCGCAAGCGTTGAGTGCCTGTCTCCCGGCCTGGATTCTGCGCCGGGATGGTTAATCAACTATTGAAATGCGCCGGCTGCGGCCCGGCTCATGGCGTTCGCCGGCGCACACGCCATCGAGGCGGGCAGCTGCGTCATCACGCCGCTGCCCGGCAAAGGTCTGATGTTGCCGTCGCGGCGGAAGTAGTAATAATGCCATGCGCGGCGGCCTTTTTTTGCCGCGCTGCCGTCAGCGCAAGCGCCGGCAATCGATTTCGGGAGGAAAGCAGAATATGTCAGAGGTTCACGTCCACAAGGTGCAGCCGGCGTGGAAGAAAGATGCGCTGATCGACAATGAGACGTATCTGAAATGGTACGCCGACAGCGTGAAAAATCCTGACAAGTTCTGGGGCAAGCACGGCAAGCGGATCGACTGGTTCAAGCCTTATACCAAGGTCAGGAACGCTTCCTTCGACGGCAAGGTCTCGATCAAGTGGTTCGAGGACGGCACCACCAATGTTTCCTACAATTGCATCGACCGTCACCTGAAGAAGCGCGGCAAGCAGACGGCGATCATCTGGGAAGGCGACAATCCCTATGACGAGAAGAAGGTCACCTATAACGAGCTGCACGAGCATGTCTGCCGCTTCGCCAATGTGCTGAAGAAGCACGGCGTCAAGAAGGGCGACCGCGTCACCATCTACATGCCGATGATCCCGGAAGCGGCCTATGCGATGTTTGCCTGCACGCGCATCGGGGCGATCCATTCCGTGGTGTTCGG
>DASYCS010000010.1:0-7277 GCA_036500025.1 Mesorhizobium sp.
CTTGGGCTAAACGTCGCCGGCAAGGTGCTGGTCATGCCGAGCGGGCGAGGTTCCTCGTCCTCTTCCTCGGTACTGGCCGAGGCGATCCGTTGCGGCACGGCGCCGGCGGCCATTCTCATCGAGCGGCCCGATCCCATCCTGGCAGTCGGCGCCATCGTCGCCGAATTTCTCTATGCCATCCGCATGCCGCTGGTGGTCTGCGACATTGCGGGCATTGTCTCCGGCGATCCCATATCGATCCGCTCAAACGCTGCCGGCCAGGCCGTTGTAACGCTGCCGGCGGCCTAGCTTCTAGGCCGCGTTCCGCATCAGATGGGTGCGCAGAGCGGCCAGGCCTTCTTCGATGTTGGCGCGCCCGAAACCGATGCGGAAACGCCCGTCCGGCGTCGGGTTGAGTTCCGATTGGTAGATGCTTGCCGGCAGCAGCAAAACGCCGGAGCGCTCGACCAGATCGCGGCAGAAGGCCTCGACGCCTTCCTTGCCATTGTAGCGCGGATAACCGACGCAACCGCCATCGGGGCTGTACCATTCGAACAATCCATCGAAATCGGCAAACAACTGCCTCAGAAGCGACAGGTTTTCCGCCACCAGCCGGCTGTTGCGCGCCAGGATTCGCGGCGCGTTTTCCAGCGCGATCTGGGCCAGCGCTTCGCTGGGCGCGGAATTGCAGATGGAAATATAATGCTTCATGCGTTCCATGCGCGACAGCACGGCGCGGTCGCGGCAGGCGATCCAGCCGATGCGCAGGCCGGGCAGGCCATAGGCTTTCGAGGTCACCGCAAGCGACAGGCCGCGCTCATAGGCGTCGGCGGCCGCCGGAAGCTGGTGGCGGCCTTCGACGCTCAATCCACGATAGACCTCATCGCTGAAAAGCCAGATGCCATGTTCGCGGCATAATTCAACCAGCGCGTCGAAACGGTCCCGTTCCAGAACCTTTCCGGTCGGATTGTGCGGAAAATTGACCGAAATCAGCCTGGTATTCGGCCGGATCGCGGCACGGACGGCATCGATGTCGAGCGACCAGTTGTCGGCGGGATCGAGCGGCACGCCGGAAACCTCGCAGATGCTCAATGGCACGGTTTCGGCCGATTGATAGTTGGGCGTCACCACCAGCGCGTGGTCTCCCTTTCCCAGCAGGACATGCATGGCGATGTAGATGCCTTCACCCGCCCCGGCGAAGCACAGTATGTCCTCGCTTTCCATGTGGTCGTAGAGGCCGGCAATGGTGCGGCGCAAATCCGGCTTGCCGAAGGTTTCCGTATAGCCGAGCCATTGCGTCCGGAACGCTTCGCGCTGGGCATCGGTCCCCATGGCGAGCAGCTCGTCCATCGTCATGCTCTGGGCGTCCGACGCCGTCATGTGGTAGCGGGCGGTGAACTCCCATTTCGAGAAGTAGGTTTCAAGCTTGAAATCGGGCAGGGCGGTCATCGGCGGCCTCTCGGTTGCGCGGGGCGTCTTGTTGACGCTTATTGGGCCAAGGGCCATGCCAAGGCTTCAGCGCAGCCCGGCCAATGCCGTTGTACCAGAGGCGATCACCACCGGCGATACGGCATCGACGCCGGCTGGCCAAAGGCGGAGGCCCCAGTCCCTGCCGCGTGATGGTTGACAGATAACCCGCCTCAAAACAAAAAACCGGGCCAAAAGCCCGGTTTCCTGCGTAGGTCGCCCGTTGTTGCCTGGACGGTCCGCGTATCGATTTACATTACGATGACCTTGGCGCCCACTTCGGCGCGGTTGTAGAGGTCCATGATGTCCTGGTTCATCAGGCGGATGCAGCCCGACGACATGGCATGGCCGATCGAGTTCCATTCCGGGCTGCCATGCAGCCGGTAGCCGGAATCGCCGCCCTTGTTGAACAGGTAGAGCGCGCGCGCCCCGAGCGGATTGGTCAGGCCCGGAGGCATGCCGTGCGCCCATTTCTTCAGTTCGGGCTGGCGTCCGATCATCGCCGCCGGCGGTGTCCAGGTCGGCCATTCGCGCTTCAGCGCGATATGGGCGGTGCCGCTCCACTCCATGCCTTCGCGGCCGACGCCGATGCCGTAGCGCATCGCCTTGCCATCGCCCATGACGAAATAGAGGAACTTGTTGGACGTATCGACGATGATGGTGCCGGGCTTTTCGCCGGTTTCGTAGCGCACGATCTGGCGGCGATATTTCATCGGCACCTTTTCGATCGGAATGCGCGGCAGCTGATAGCCGGCATCGGTCACCGCGCCGTAATCATTGGTGAACACCTGCATCGGACCGATGCTGGCGCAACCCGCAAGCGTGGTTGCCAGCGCCGCCGCGACGAGAAGAGACTTGATGCGCATGAACAGTTGCCCCGCCAATCCTGGTGGCTCGAATCGAGCCTTGTTTTCGCCGTCATTCATGCGGGCATTTCTTTTGGCTGCCAAGCAGCGGGTGCTTATATGCAAGGCGTGCCGTTGCCTTAAGCTGCATTCTGTAGCATTTCGGCAACAATGCTCACGGAAATGTGAAGTAAATTCAATGATCTGAAACGGTCTGGCCTACGGAAGGAAACAACCATGAATGTCGGTGACGCCGCCCGCCGCGCCGGGCTTCCGGCCAAGACCATCCGTTACTATGAGGAAATCGGCCTGATCCAGCCGGCGCGCGCCGGCAATGGCTACCGCTCTTATTCAGGCCAGGACATACACCGCCTGGCCTTCCTGAAGCGCGCGCGAACCTTGGGCTTTTCCATCGACGATTGCCGCCAGCTGATGGCGCTTTACCAGGACCGAAGCCGCGCCAGCGCCGATGTTCGCCAGATCGCCGCCGCCCATGTCGCCACTATCGAGGAAAAGCTGCGCGAATTGCAGGCGATGCGGGCGACGCTGCAAGAACTCGTCCATGCCTGCCATGGCGACGAGCGCCCGGATTGCCCGATCCTGGAAGAAATGGCGGGCGCCGCCCAATAGCGAAGCCGCGCCCGAACCTATACGCGTCGGCCTGTCCGCTCAGCCCCGAGGCACGCTGGCCTCGTTATGCAGCGTCAGCATGCCGACATTGGCTTCCCGCTTGTGCGCCAGCGGGGTTTCCAGGCCGGGGCGCAGCCCGCGCAGGTAAAGCGCGCAGGTGGTGCGCAGCATCGAGGCGAAATTCGGTATCTCGCCATTGATCTCGATCGCCTCGTCATAAAGCTTCGAAATGAACTTTGGCGTGGTCAAATCCTGGCTTTCGGCTATTTCGTCCAGCAGGATCCAGAATGTCGATTCAAGCTGGATGCTGGTCGAATGACCGTCGATGCGGATCGAGCGATTGATCTGGCGGTAGCCTTCCGGATCCTGAACGGCAAAAACCATACACATTTCTGAAACCTCCCGACTGCTTTCGGCGCGGCGAAAGGAATATTTCTCCCGTCGGCGCGCCACTTCTCCCGTCGGCATATTCCATTCAAAAAAGCGAAACGGCAACAGGACTTTCGTCTCTATCACCAAGCATAAAATCATGCGTGGTAACCGGCTGCCACCATCTTTGCCCGGCGCCACCCATAATCCTGTTGAAGCGGGTCCTGAATCAGGTCCTGAAGCGGGTGGGTGGAGTTCAATTTGGCAAAGGCGATCCATACCATGGTCCGGGTGCTCGATGAGGCCCGCTCGGTGGCGTTTTATCGAAATGCGTTCGGTCTTTCAGTGGCGGAGCGGCTGGATTTCGAAACCTTCACGCTTGTCTATCTCTCCAACGCCGATGCGGAATTCGAGGTCGAGCTGACCGTCAACAAGGACCGCGTCGAGCCTTATGTCTTGGGCGACGGCTACGGCCACCTGGCGGTTTCGGTGGCCGATCTCGACGGCGAGCACGACCGCATGGGCGCTCTCGGTCTCAATCCCAAGAACATTGTCGAGTTCAAGCGGGATGGTGTCCTGATCGCGCGCTTCTTCTTCATCGAAGATCCCGACGGCTACAAGATCGAGGTCCTGCAACGGCAGGGACGGTTCAAATAGGAGGATGCTCGCCAGCCGAGCCAGCCACGGCACCTGACGTGCCCAAAGCAAGCCAAGGAGGAAAAAATGGTAACGATTTACGACGGAAGGCCGAAGTCTTCGGACAAAGCGGGGCTTTCGCGGCGAGAGCTTCTCAAGCGCGGCGGCGTCGGCGCGCTGCTGGTGATTTCCGGCAGCGCCGTCATCAGCCCCGAACACGCATGGGGCCTTGAAGCATCGGCCCTCAAGCCGGAAACCATGGCGACGCTGATCCAGATGGCGCGCGATATCTATCCGCACGATCAGGTTGCGGACAAATATTACGCCATCGCCGTCAAGGGCCATGACGAGCTGGCCGGCAAGGACGCCGCCCACAAGGAACTCATCGAAAAAGGCGTCGCCGATCTGAACGCGAAGGCCGGCAAGGACGGCTACAGCGCGCTTGGCTGGGAGGATGAGCGCGTCGCCGTGCTCAAGCAGATCGAGACGACGCCGTTCTTCCAGGCGGTGCGCGGCGGGTTGGTCGTCGGCCTCTACAACCAGAAGGAGATCTGGCCGATCTTCGGTTATGAGGGCGAGTCCTATTCGAAGGGCGGCTACATCTCGCGCGGGTTCGACGACATCGAGTGGCTCTAGGCCCCATCCGTCGCCCCACCGCATCACACCATTCGCACATCATGGGAGGTTACCATGGCAGCACCATTTGATCTGAAGAACAAGGACGTCGTCGTCATTATCGGCTCAGGCGCCGGCGGCGGCACGCTGGGCAACGAGCTGGCGCAAAAAGGCATCGATGTCGTCATCCTCGAAGCCGGCGCGCGCCACGAATATGAGGATTTCATCAACGACGAGTGGGATTCCTTCGCCCAGCTCGCCTGGAAGGATAAACGCATCGCATCCGGCGACTGGCGCGTCGCCAAGGACTTCCCCAATTTGCCGGCATGGATCGTCAAGGCGGTCGGCGGCTCCACCGTCCATTGGGCCGGCGCCTCGCTTCGCTTCCAGGAGCATGAGTTCAAGACGCTCACCACCTATGGCAAGATGGAAGGCGCCAACCTGCTCGACTGGCCGATAACGCTGGCTGAAATGGAGCCTTATTACGCCAGGGCCGAGGACAAGATGGGTGTGACCCGCACCAACGGCATTCCCGGCCTGCCCGGCAACAACAATTTCAAGGTGTTGAAGGCCGGCGCCGACAAGCTCGGCTACAAGGAATGCCATACCGGCAACATGGCCATCAATTCCGAGCCGCGCGACGACCGCAATTCCTGCCAGCAAACCGGCTTCTGCTTCCAGGGCTGCAAATGGGGCGCCAAGTGGTCGACGCTCTATACTGAAATTCCCAAGGGCGAGGCGACCGGGCATCTTGAAGTGCGGCCGAATTCCATGGCCGTCAAGATCAACCACGACGCCAGCGGCAAGGTCACCGGCGTGGTTTATGCCGACAAGGACGGCAAGTTGCAGGAACAGAAGGCGCGCATCGTCGCCGTGGCCGGCAACTCGATCGAAAGCCCGCGCCTGCTGCTCAATTCCAATTCGAGCAAGTTCCCGGACGGGCTGGCCAATTCGTCCGGCCAGGTCGGCAAGAACTACATGCGCCACACCACCGGTTCGGTCTACGCCATCTTCGACAAGCCGGTGCATATGTATCGCGGCACCACCATGGCCGGCATCGTCCGCGACGAGGCGCGCCACGATCCGTCGCGCGGCTTCTCGGGCGGCTACGAGTTGGAAACGGTTTCCATCGGCGTGCCCTTCATGGCGGCCTTCCTCGATCCGGGCGCCTGGGGCCGCTCCTTCACCACGGCGATCGACCATTACGACCACATGGCCGGCCTGTGGATTGTCGGCGAGGACATGGCGCGCGAGGAAAACCGCATCACGCTGCATACGGAAGAAAAGGACGAGCACGGCATGCCGATCGCCGATGTCCATTTCGACGACCACCCCAACGACACCGCCATGCGCAACCATGCCTACAAGCAGTCGATCGCGCTCTACGATGCGGTTGGCGCCACGCGCACTCTGCCGACCCCGCCCTATCCGTCGACGCATAATCTCGGCACCAACCGGATGAGCGAGAAGGCCAAGGATGGCGTCGTCAATAAGCACGGGCAGGCGCACGACGTTTCAAACCTGTTCGTGTCGGACGGCAGCCAGTTCACCTCCGGGGGCGCGGAAAATCCAACCTTGACGATCGTCAGCCTGGCTATCCGGCAGGCCGAATATATCGCCGACCAGATGAAGGCGAAAACCATCTGATTCCGGCGTATGCCGGGTCCTGAACCCCGGCAGTGAAGCTGGCGCAATTCCGGGGAAGGAAATCGGTTTCCCGGAATTGCGTGAACAAAGATTGGAGCGGTTCAGCCTTTCAAGGCATGAAGCGCTCCAATTGTAGTCCCTGGAAAAATGCCGGACAACCGCATCCGAAACCATTCGGGCGCGGCGCGCGGCCACGCTCTGTCAGGGGGCGTTCCCATTTTCCTCGTCGCTCTGCGTCAGGACCTCGACCGCAGCAGCGGCGTCAAGCGTTCATCAGCGGGCTTATGTACTGCCGCAGCGTGGTTGAGGAACCAGTCATAGGTCGATGCGAGGCCTTCATCGAGGCCGATGCGATGGCGCCAGCCCATCGCGGCAAGCTTGGAAATATCCGCCAGCTTGCGCGGCGTGCCATCGGGCTTGGCGGCGTCGAACATCAGCTGCCCCTCGAAGCCAACCGCTTTGCGGATGGCGTCGGCAAGATCGCGGATCGAAATCTCCACGCCCGACCCGACATTGACCGGCCCCTCGCCGCTGTAATGTTGCGCGAGGAAAACCAGTGCGTCGGCAAGGTCGTCGACATGCAAGAATTCGCGCAACGGCGTGCCGGACCCCCACACGGTCATGCTTGCGGCGCCTTCCTGTTTCGCGTCATGCGCCTTGCGCATCAGCGCCGGCAGGACGTGGCTGGTTTCGAGATCGAAATTGTCGCCCGGACCGTAGAGGTTGGTCGGTTGCGCTGAAATGAAGTCGCAGCCATGCTGCCGCCGGTAGGCCTGGGCAAGCTTGATGCCGGCGATCTTGGCCACCGCATACCATTCGTTGGTCGGCTCAAGAGGACCGGTCAGCAGCGCCTCCTCGGGGATCGGCTGTGGCGCCAGGCGCGGATAGATGCAGGTGGAACCCAGCAACACCAGCTTCTCCACGCCGGCAAGGAACGCCGCATGAATCACATTGGCCTCGATCATCAAATTGTCGTAGATGAAATCGGCGGGGCGGCGGTCATTGGCATGGATGCCGCCGACCTTCGCGGCGGCGAGAAACACCACCTGCGGTCTTTCCCGCATCATCCAGGCCTCGGTTTCCTGCTGG
>DASYCS010000011.1:0-4542 GCA_036500025.1 Mesorhizobium sp.
CGCGGCGGCGGCTCGGCTTCGTCCCAGGTGTCGCGCAGCAGCATCAGGGCGCTGGCGACGGAACTTACCGGCTCGGCGGACAGCCCGGCCTCGGTCGCCCGCACCGCCAATTCATCATTGGGCACACCGGCATCGCTGAAACTGCCCGGCACCGTGTAGACGTGGCGCACCAGCCCCTTGAAGGCGCTGAAATAGCCGCTCTGGTCCTTGGTGTTGATCATGCCGGAGATGAGGAATAGCGGCCTTGGGCTTTTTTCCTCCTGCTCGGCCATCGCCTCCGCGACAACGGCGCCGGCGCCGGGATTATGGCCGCCGTCGAGCCAGATTTCGGCTCCCCTGGGCGCCAGATCGACCAGCCGCCCCTGCGTGAGCTTCTGCATGCGCCCCGGCCAGGCGACATTGGCCATCGCCTGCTCGGCGGCGCGCTCGCCGATGTCGAAGCCGGCAGCCTTGACGGCGGCGATGGCGGCGGCGGCATTGGCGAACTGATGGCGGCCGGGCAGGCGCGGCGGCGGCAAATCCATCAAGCCGTCATCGTCCTGATAGACCAGGCGACCGTTTTCGCCATAGGCAAGGAAATCCTGACCATAGACCACGGTGGGGCAGCCAAGGCGCTCGGCGGTTTCGACCAGAACGGCTTGCGCCGTCTCGCTTTCCTGCGCACCCACCACCACGGGGCGGCCACGCTTGATGATGCCTGCCTTTTCGGCAGCGATAAGCTCGACGCGGTCGCCCAGATAGGCTTCGTGATCGAGCGATACCGGCATGATGACCGAGGCGGCGGGGCGCTTGATGACGTTGGTGGCGTCGAAGCGGCCGCCAAGTCCGACCTCGATGATGGCCGCATCCGCCGGATGCTCGGAAAACAGCACGAAGGTCACCGCCGTCAGGATTTCGAAGACGGTAATGGCTTCGCCGCCATTGGCCTTGGCGACGCGCGAAATGGCCTCTGCGAAAACCTTGTCCTCGACGAACCTGCCACCGCCATCCGCCGCCAGGCGATAGCGCTCGTGCCAATGGACCAGGTGCGGGGAGGTGTGCACATGCACGCGGTAGCCGGCAGCCTCCAGCAAGGCGCGCGCGAAGGCCGCGCAGGAGCCTTTGCCGTTGGTGCCGGCAATGTGGATCACCGGCGGCAGTCTGTCGTGCGGGTTGCCCAGCCGGTCGAGAAGCCGCGTAATGCGGTCGAGCGACAGGTCGAAGCCTTTGGGATGCAACGCCAACAGGCTTTCGATTTCGCGGTCGGCGGCAAGCGTTGTCATGATGCAGTCCTATGCGCGCGCCAAATCGCGCGCCATGCGGTTTGCAGTTGGGGCCGTGGTGTCAGGCCTGCGGGCGGGCTTCGGCCGAGGCAACGGCAGGCGGCAGGATTTCCGGCTCCGCCACCTTCGGCGTTTCCGGCACCTTGAGCAGCATCTTCAATAGCCGCGCGATGGTCGTTTTCAACTCCAGCCGGGAGACCACCATATCGACCATGCCGTGCTCCATCAGATATTCGGAGCGCTGGAAGCCATCGGGCAGTTTTTCGCGGATCGTCTGCTCGATGACGCGCGGCCCGGCAAAGCCGATCAGCGCACCCGGCTCGGCGATATGCACGTCGCCCAGCATGGCGTAGGAGGCGGTGACGCCGCCGGTCGTCGGATTGGTCAGCACCACGATATAGGGCAGGCCGGCTTCCTTCAGCCGGTCGACACCGACGGTGGTGCGCGGCAGCTGCATCAGCGACAGGATGCCTTCCTGCATGCGCGCGCCGCCGGAAGCGGCAAACAGGATCAGCGGCCGCTTGCGCTGGCGGGCCGTCTCAAAGGCGGTGACGATGGCATCGCCGGCGGCCATGCCCAGCGAACCGCCCATGAAGGCGAAGTCCTGCACGGTGGCGACCACCGGCAGTCCCTCGATGGAACCCAAGGCATTGACGATAGCGTCTTCAAGGCCGGTCTTGGACTTGGCGTCCTTCAGCCGGTCGACATAGCGCTTCTCGTCGCGGAACTTCAGCGGGTCGAGCGCGACCTTGGGGTTTTCCAGCATTTCGAACTTGCCATCGTCGAAGAAGAATTTCAGCCGCTCCTTGGCCGAAATCTTCATGTGGTGGCCGGAAGAAGGAATGACGTACTGGTTCTCTTCCAGGTCCTTGTGGAAGACCATTTCCCCGCTCTCGGGATCCTTGATCCAGAGGTTTTCGGGAATGTCGCGGCGGCCCAGCATCGAATTGATCTTCGGGCGGACGTAGTTGGTAATCCAGTTCATCGCATCAGGCTCCTGTCCCTACTTCCGCGAGAGGTAGGAAAACTATTCGGCGGCAGCAAGGCGGGCCGCGCGCACGCCCTGCGACAGGCCGGTGACCAGCGTGGCGACGGCCTCGGCCGGATCGGCGGTGCGCTCGCCATTCGGCCCGAGCACATTGGCCACCGCATTGATGATCGCGGTGCCGACGACCACGCCATCGGCGGAAGCGCCGATGACGCGCGCCTGCTCGGCGGTCTTGACGCCGAAGCCGACGCAGACCGGAAGGTCGGTGTGGCCCTTGATGCGCTGGACAGCGGCAGCCACCTTGCCGGTGTCGGCCAGGGCCGAGCCGGTGATGCCGGTCATCGACACGTAATAGACGAAACCGGAGGTGTTTTGCAGCACCTTGGGCAGGCGCTTGTCATCGGTCGTCGGGGTGGCGAGGCGGATGAAATTGATGCCTGCCTTGACGGCTGGAATGCAAAGTTCCTCGTCCATTTCCGGCGGCAGGTCGACCACGATCAGCCCGTCTATGCCGGAAGCCGTCGCGTCGGCCAGGAAGCGATTGACGCCGTAGACATAGATCGGGTTGTAGTAGCCCATCAGCACGATGGGCGTCTCGTTGTCGCCCTTGCGGAAATCGGCGGCCATCTTCAGCGTCTTTGCCAGTGTCTGGCCGCCTTTGAGCGCGCGCAGGCCGGCCGCCTGGATCGCCGGGCCATCGGCCATCGGATCGGAGAACGGCATGCCAAGTTCGATGACGTCGGCGCCCGAAGCGGCCATGGCCTTCATGATCGACAGCGAGGTGTCGTAATCCGGGTCGCCGCCCATGAAATAGGTGACGAGGGCCGGGCGGCCCTCCTGCTTCAGCTTGGCCATGCGGCGGTCGATGCGGGTATTGGTGGCCATGTCAGATCTCCATGCCCATCATCGCGGCGACCGTATGCACGTCCTTGTCGCCACGGCCCGACAGGTTGACGATCATGACCTGGTCCTTGCCCATGGCCGGCGCGATCTTCATCGCATGGGCGATGGCGTGCGCCGATTCCAGCGCCGGGATGATGCCTTCGACGCGGGTGGTCAGCTGGAAGGCCTCCAGCGCCTCTTCGTCGAGGATCGGCACATATTCGACGCGGCCGGTATCCTTCAGCCAGCTGTGCTCGGGGCCGACGCCGGGATAATCGAGGCCCGCCGAGATCGAGTGGCCGTCCAATATCTGGCCATCCTCGTTCTGCAACAGGTAGGTGCGGTTGCCATGCAGCACGCCTGGCCTGCCGGCGTTCATCGAGGCGCAATGCTCGATGCCGTCGAGGCCGCGCCCGCCGGCTTCGACGCCGATGATCCGCACGTCCTTGTCGTCGAGGAAGGCGTGGTAGAGGCCAATGGCGTTGGAGCCGCCGCCGACCGCCGCGATGATGGTGTCAGGCAAGCGGCCTTCCTGTTCCAGTATCTGCGCGCGCGCTTCCGTGCCGATCACCGACTGGAAGTCGCGCACCAGTTCCGGATAGGGGTGCGGTCCGGCGGCGGTGCCGATGAGGTAATAGGTATCCTCGACATTGGTGACCCAGTCGCGCAGGGCCTCGTTCATGGCGTCCTTCAGCGTGCCGTGGCCGGCGCTGACCGGGCGCACTTCCGCGCCCAGCAGCTTCATGCGGAACACGTTGGGGCTTTGGCGGGCAACATCGGTCGCGCCCATATAGACCACGCAGGGAAAGCCGAAGCGGGCGGCAACCGTCGCCGAGGCGACGCCGTGCTGGCCGGCGCCGGTTTCGGCGATGATGCGCTTCTTGCCCATGCGCTTGGCCAGCAGGATCTGGCCGAGGCAATTGTTGATCTTGTGCGAACCGGTGTGGTTCAGATCCTCGCGCTTGAAATAAATCTTGGCGCCGCCCAGATGCTTCGTCAGGCCCTCGGCGAAATAGAGCTTCGAAGGCCGCCCGGCATAATGGGTCGACAAATCCTGCAATTCGGCGCGGAAGGCGGGGTCTTCCTTGACCTCGTTCCAGTTCTTTTCCAGTTCGAGGATCAGCGGCATCAGCGTTTCGGCGACGAAACGGCCACCGTAAATGCCGAACATGCCCTCATTGTCGGGACCGGTGCGGAACGAATTGGGCATCGTCGGCTGGTTCATCGCCGATCTCCTTGTAAGACTGAAACGTCAGGCGGCGCGGCTGCCTGTCGCCGTGGAAACGGCCCGGAAGAATTTCTCGATCAACGCTGGTTCCTTTATGCCCGGCGCGCTCTCGACACCCGACGAGATGTCGATGCCGCGCGGGTTGGCGAGGCTGAGAGCCTCACTGATATTGGCAGCATTGA
>DASYCS010000012.1:0-14269 GCA_036500025.1 Mesorhizobium sp.
CTCACCCGCTTCGCGCAAAGCCTGGAAGGACAGGAAATGGCGCGCCAGCCGCTTGGCGTTGGTATCGCCTATATGGCGGATGCCAAGGGCATAGAGGAAGCGTGAAAACCCGATCCGACGCCTGTCGTCGATGGCGGCAAACAGCTTGCCGACCGATGTCGCGCCGAACCCGTCAATATTCTCAAGCTTGGTAAGCGACACGGCCTGCCGCGCCTTCAGTGTGAAAATGTCGGCGGGCGACTGGATTTTCAGCGCCGGGTCACTGGCGTGGAAGAAAAACTCGATCTGCTTTTCGCCCAGCCCCTCTATGTCGAAAGCGCCGCGCGAAACGAAATGACGCAGCCGTTCCACCGCCTGCGCCGGGCAGATCAGCCCGCCGGTGCAGCGCCGCACCGCCTCGCCCTCCTCGCGCACGGCCCGGCTGTTGCAAGCCGGGCAATGGTCTGGAAAGACGTAAGGGACGCTATTTGCCGGCCGCTTTTCCGGCACAATATCGATGATCTGCGGAATGACGTCGCCCGCGCGCTGTATGCGCACGGTGTCTCCGACGCGAATGTCGCGCCCTTCGCGGATCGGCAGGCCGTTGTTGCCGATGCCCTTGATGTAATCTTCATTGTGCAGGGTGGCGTTGGTCACCACCACGCCGCCCACCGTCACCGGCGCCAGCCGCGCCACCGGCGTCAGCGCACCCGTGCGGCCAACCTGAATGTCGATGCCGGTAAGGATCGTCGTCGCTTTTTCGGCGGGGAATTTATGCGCAATCGCCCAACGCGGCGAGCGTGAGACGAACCCCAGCCGCTCCTGTAGCGCAAGGCTGTTCACCTTGTAGACGACGCCGTCAATGTCGTAGCCAAGCGTCGCGCGGTTGGATTCGATCAGCCGGTATTGCTCAAGCAGACCTTCGACGCTGTCGAACAGCTTCATCAGCCGGTTTACCTTGAAACCAAACCGCTCGAATGCCCCCACCATGCCCATTTGCGTATCGGCCGGCATCGCGCTGACCTCGCCCCACGCATAGGCGAAGAAGCGAAGCGGCCGGCTGGCCGTGATGGCGGTATCGAGCTGGCGCAGCGATCCCGCCGCCGCGTTGCGGGGATTGGCGAAGGTCTGCTTGCCGGCCTCGCCGTTGCGGCGGTTCAGCTCGGCAAAATCGGCATGCCCCATATAGCATTCGCCGCGCACCTCCAGCACGTCGGGGAAATCACCCGAAAGCACGTTGGGAATGTCAGCGACCGTGCGCGCATTGGCGGTGACGTTTTCGCCCACCTGCCCGTCGCCGCGCGTTGCCGCCGTCACCAGCCGCCCGGCTTCATAGCGCAGCGACAGCGACAGGCCATCGATTTTCGGCTCGGCGCTAATGGCGACGGGATCGTCCGCACCAAGCCGCAGGAACCGCCGGATGCGCCCGACGAAATCGGCCACGTCCTGATCGGCGAAGGCATTGTCGAGCGACAGCATCGGCACGACATGAACGACCTTGCCGAATTTCTCCGAAACCGCCGCGCCTACCGTGCGCGACGGCGAATCCTCGCGTACCAGGTCGGGAAAGCGCTGCTCGATGGCAAGGTTGCGCCGCCGCAGGGCATCATAGTCGGCGTCCGAGATCGTCGGCGCATCCTCGGCATGATAGCGCAGGTCGTGGCCCGCGATCTCCTTTGCCAGCCGCTCCAACTCAGTGGCGGCCTCGCCTTCAGTCAGCGCATCGACGGCTTGTTCGGACATGGCTTCTATCCATGGTGTCAAAGACATGACCATAAATCAGATTTGAAGCGGGGAATATCGTGAAAATCGTACACGAACAGCGGGATGCTGCCATATCCTGAATCAATCCATCATCGCCAAAACGGTCGCGTCAGGAAGCGGCGGCGGTATTTTCCCGCAAAAGCCGGTCTGCGGCGGCGCGCGCTTCCTCGGTGATGGTCGCGCCGGCCAGCATACGCGCGATTTCTTCCTGCCTGGCCGCGCGGTCCATCTCGGCGATGCCGGTCGCCACTCTGTCGGCGCTGCCTGATTTGGAAATCAGGAAATGGGTCGCCGCCCTTGCCGCCACTTGCGGCGCGTGCGTTACCGACAGCACCTGCACGCGCAGCGATAGCCGCGCCAGCCGCTGGCCGATGGCATCCGCCACCGCCCCGCCGACACCGGTGTCGATCTCGTCGAACACAAGCGTTGGCGCCGAGCCGCGATCGGCCAACGCCACCTTCAACGCCAAAAGGAAGCGCGAGAGCTCGCCGCCCGACGCTACCTTCATCATCGGTCCGGGCCGCGTGCCGGGGTTGGTGCGCACCCAGAACTCGACGCTGTCGATGCCTTCTTCCATGCGGCTTTCCGCTTCGCTGGTCATGGCGACGATGAACTCGGCGCGTTCCAGCTTCAATGCCGGCAGTTCGGCCATCACCGCCCTGGTCAGACCGACCGCGGCGGCGTGGCGAAGCTCGGAAAGCTGTGCGGCCGAAACGTCGTAGGCGTTGCGCGTGGCGGCCGCCTGTTTCTCCATTTCGTGCAATCTGCCTTCGCCGGCATCGAGATCGGCGAGGTCGGCCGACATGGTGTCGCGCAATTGCGCCAGATCATCGACCGCCACCGCATATTTGCGCGAAGCCGCGCGCAGCGAAAACAGCCGCTCCTCCGCCTTCTCCAGCCGCTGCGGGTCGTATTCGGCAGCGCGCAGCGCCGCTTCGACACCGGATTGGGCGGCGTCCAGCGACAGCATCGCCTCGTCCAGCGACTTGACCACATCGTCCAGCAGGCCCGGCGCGTCCGTGACCTTGCGTTGCAGCCGGCGCAAAAGGCTTGCCAGTTCGGGCAAGGGCGAGGACGGACCGGAAAGCACATCTTGCGCGTCCTGGATTTCCGAGGCGATCTTTTCGGCGCGCATCATCGCGGCGCGCAATTCGGCCAGATCGGTCTCTTCGCCGGGCTGTGGATCGAGCTTGACCAACTCCGCCACCGACGCGCGCAGATAATCGGCCTCGCGCGCCGCTGCCTCAACACTGGCGCGCGCGCGCGAAAACTCCTGTTCGCTGGAGCGCCACAACCGCCACGCCTCCGCTGTCGAGCGCGCGGCCCCGGCATGGCCGCCAAACGTGTCGAGCACGTCGCGATGCGCGCCGGGATCGACCAGCGCGCGCTCGTCGTGCTGGCCATGGATTTCCACCAGCGCCCGCCCGACATCGCGCATCAGCGTCACGCTGGAAGGCTGGTCATTGACGAAAACGCGGGTACGTCCGTCCGCCGTCTGCAAGCGGCGCAGGATGATGTCACCCTCGTCCTCGATGGCGTTGTCGGCAAGCAGCGCGCGGGCGGGATGGTTTCGCGGCACGTCGAACACCGCGATGACCTGGCCCTGCGCCGACCCATGGCGCACCAGCGATGCGTCGCCGCGCGCGCCCAGCGCCAGCGACAGTGCATCAAGCAGGATGGATTTGCCGGCGCCCGTCTCGCCTGTCAGCACAGAGAGGCCGGCCGAAAAATCGATGTCCAGCTTTTCGATCAGGACGATATCGCGAATCGAAAGCCTGGCGAGCATTACAGCATCAGGCGCCGGTAATCAGTTTCCCGGCCTTGGAAATCCACGAACCGGCATTTTCGCGCGGCGCAAGCCCGCCGCCTTGCAACAGCTTGTAGGAATCCTTGTACCATGGGCTGTCCGGATAGTTGTGGCCGAGCACGGCGGCGGCCGTCTGCGCCTCGTCGGTCAGGCCCATTGCGAAATAGGACTCGACCAGACGCGAAAGCGCCTCCTCGACGTGGCGGGTATTGGAATAATTTTCGACAACGGTGCGGAATCGCTTGATCGCCGCGATATACTCGCGCCGTTCCAGATAATAGCGGCCGATCTGCATCTCCTTGCCTGCCAGCTGGTCGTTGGCGAAGCGAATCTTGGCCTTGGCGTCCTCGACATATTCCGAATCGGGCCAGCGCGTGACCAGATCCTGCATGATCTGGAGGGTCTGGCGGGTCTCTTTCTGATCCTGCGTAACGTCCTTGATCTGCCGGTAATAGCTCAGGCCGATGATATACTGGGCATAGGCCGCATCCGGCGTCGTCGGATAGAGCGTCAGGTAACGCTTGGCCGAGCCGATGGCTTCTTCGTAATTGCCTTGGCGATAATCGGCGAACGCGCCCATCACCATCGATTTGCGCGCAAATTCCGAATAGGGATGCTGCTTGTCCACCGCATCGAATTTCTTGCTTGCCTCGGACAGACGACCGGCGTTCAGGTTGGCCAGCCCCTGATTGTAGAGCACGTCGGCCGGCTCGGTCTGGTCGACATAGGTCGAAAGGTCGATGTCCTTTTCGGACGACATGCAGGCCGACAGCAGAAGCGGCGCAACGGCCACCGAAAGCGCCAGCAGAACCGACCTCGCCGAAGCCTGCGATCGACCCGTTTGTTGGAAAAACATGATCCGGTTTTGCCCTTTCGGCGTCATTCTTCTCATCGGCACGCAGCCATAGCCCATAATCGCCGTGCGCGGCAACGCTATCGTCCGGCAATCGTGCATTTTTGTGTCCGCACGGAAAAGCTGCCTCAACACAGCGATTTCGGACGCTTGTGATGCATTCGCGCAACAATAACAGGCTGACCGGCGCCAAAAGCCGGCCGATAGGCTACGGGCCTCAAAGCATCCAGGGCGCGTAGGCCGGAGCCGCGACGGCGTTCATTTCCGCCATATGGCCGCGGTCGCGCTTCGTCGTTTCCACGATCTCGAAAGCCGACCGGTCCGACAGCAACCGGCGCAACGCCGTCGCATTCAGCCGATGGCCGCCCCGATAGGAACGAAAACAGCCGATGAAACGCGCGCCGGCCAAGGCCAGGTCGCCCATGGCATCCAGCGTCTTGTGGCGCGCGAACTCGTTTGGATAGCGCAGGCCGCCCAGATTGATGACGCGGTTGTCGTGCCCGATCACCAGCGAATTTTCCAGCGAGGAGCCGAGCGCATAGCCGGCGGCCCAAAGCCGCTCAACGTCCTTCATGAAGCCAAAGGTGCGCGAACGCGCAATGTCGCGGCGAAAAATCTCGGCATTCATGTCCGAGGCGAAGGACTGGCGGCCGATCGCCGGGCTTTCGAAGTCGATTTCCACCTCGAACCGCGTTCCGGCATAGGGACGAAATTCAGCCCATGACGCGCCATTCTCGATGCGCACCGGCTTCATCACGCGGATATAGCGCCGCTTGACCGACAGGAACTCGATGCCGGCCTGGTCGAAGGCTTCGACGAACATGATAGAACTGCCGTCCAGGATCGGCACTTCGCCGCCCTCGATCTCGATGGCCAGATTGTCGATGCCAAGCCCGAACAGGCAAGCCATCAAATGCTCGACGGTGGCGATATGCTGGCCGGACGGATCGCCGAGCATGGTGCAGAGATCGGTCGCGCCGACTTCGGAAACCAGGGCATGAAACTCGCGCCCGGCTCCGCTTTCATCCGTGGCGTGGAACACGATGCCCGTATCGGCGTCGGCCGGCGAAAAATGCGCGCTGACTTCCCGGCCGCTATGGACACCTATGCCGGTAAGCGTCACCCGCGACTTTATCGTCGTTTGATAGTCGTGCAAATCAAACCCCATCACCCAAACCGTCATGGCCCGCCCTACCGGTCCAACAGTCCTGGCTCTATCTTCCGCAGTCGCGCCTCTTACCCCGCTAGGCCCGCCTGCTGCAATTCAACAGTCAAGATAATGTCGAGACAATGAGTCTCCAAATCACGGTTTCTTTCCCGGTGTTACGACGCACAGGGCGTAGAAACCGTGCTAACAGATTGTTTTACATACCAATTAATAAATAATGGGCAGGCGGTTTCCCGCCTGCCCATTAAAGATCGTTACAGTCTGTTAACAGATCAGTTCGCTTGCCGGCGAAGGAAAGCCGGGATTTCCAGCTGGTCGTCGTCATGGGCGGCGCGCGTCTGCGGCTCAAGGCGGCCATGATTGTCCAACTGGCCACGCCGAGGCGCGTAGAGTTGGGCGTCCTGGCTGGCAAGGCGGCGCGTTTCCGGTGCGGCCTGGCGCAGCCTTGGCTCGCGCGGCTGTGCCGGCTGCAAGCGGGCAGGCTCTTCCTCGCGGCGGGTAAGGCCGTTGGTCAGCCGCTTGAGCAGGCCCATCGGCCCACGGTCTTCCTGGTCCAGCGGATGCGCCTTGGCTTCCACCTCCGCCTTCACCTGCGGCGGGAAATCCTCGACGCGGGGCATGCGCTGCGGCGCGGCGGCAACGGGCTGGGGCATTTCGCGCGGCGCGGCCTGCTGGATAGCCTGCGCGGCGGCGAACTGGACCTGCGGCTGCGCAGGCGGTGCCTGGAACAGCTTGTTGACCGGACGGAAGTCGTCCTCATAGGCGGCGGCAACCGGCCGTGCCTGCGCCATCTCCGCTGCATTGGCTTCCGCCAGCTGGATAGCTTCGGCAACCGGGTCGATCGCTCGCGGCTCCTGAACCTGTTGATGGACAGGCGCTGCAACCGGGCGGATTTCGGCAGCCGGGGCGACTGGGCGAACCGTTGCCGGCTTCTGCGCCTGGGCAGGCATGCGGATGGCGATCGGCGCGGAAGCGATCTGCTCGGCCGACTTGTCGATGCCGGTGGCAACGACCGAGACGCGGATGACGCCTTCCAGTTCCTCGTCGAAAGTAGCGCCAAGAATGATGTTGGCGTCCTGGTCGACTTCCTCGCGAATGCGGGTAGCCGCCTCGTCCACTTCGAACAGGGTGAGGTCACGGCCGCCGGTGATGGAGATCAGCAGGCCCTTCGCACCTTTCATCGAGGTCTCGTCGAGCAGCGGATTGGCGATCGCGGCTTCGGCGGCGGCCATCGCGCGGCCCTCGCCCGATGCCTCGCCGGTGCCCATCATCGCCTTGCCCATTTCGCGCATCACCGAGCGCACATCGGCGAAGTCCAGGTTGATGAGGCCTTCCTTGACCATCAGGTCGGTAATGCAGGCGACGCCCGAATAGAGCACCTGGTCGGCCATGGCGAAGGCATCGGCGAAAGTGGTCTTGTCATTGGCCAGCCGGAACAAATTCTGGTTGGGGATGACGATCAGCGTATCGACGCATTTTTGCAGTTCCTCGATGCCGAGGTCCGCCGTCTTCATCCGGCGCTGGCCTTCGAAGTGGAACGGCTTGGTGACGACGCCGACGGTGAGGATGCCTTTTTCGCGCGCCGCGCGGGCAACGACGGGAGCAGCCCCGGTGCCGGTGCCGCCGCCCATGCCCGCCGTGACGAAGCACATATGGGTATTGGAGAGGTGATCGATGATCTCATCGATGCATTCTTCGGCCGCCGCGCGGCCGACCTCTGGCTGCGAACCCGCGCCCAGGCCTTCCGTGACATGCGCGCCAAGCTGGATCAGCCTGTCGGCCTTCGACATGGTCAGCGCCTGCGCATCGGTGTTGGCCACGACGAACTCGACCCCGCGCAGTCCAGCCGTGATCATGTTGTTGACGGCATTGCCGCCGCCGCCGCCGACGCCGAAAACGGTGATGCGGGGCTTGAGCTCCGTAATGTCGGGCTTTTGCAGATTGATGGTCATATCCTCGTCCTTTGCCTTTCCCGCCGCTTCGCCGTCGCGGCCGCCTTTGGGGCTGCCCCCGGAATTAAAAACTGTCTCTCAACCACTCACTCATACGGTGCAGTCGCCCGCCCGTGCCCGTCATCTTGAAACGGGACATTCCTTGCGCGGGATGGCTCTCGAAAGCAGCCATCTGCGGATAGATCAAAAGCCCGACCGGCACCGAGAACGCCGGCCCCTTGGCCGCCTCCGGCAAGCCGGCGACGCCAAGCGGGCGGCCGATGCGGACATTGCGTCCCAGAATGCGCCTCGCCGCTTCCGGCAGGCCGGCAAGCTGGCTGGCGCCACCGGTAAGCACCACGCGCCGGCCCACCACATTGCCGTAGCCCGACTTGTTGATGCGGTCTCGCAGCAGTTCCAGCGTCTCGTCGATGCGGGCGCGAATGATGCGCGTCATCATCGAGCGCGGCACCTGCGCGGCGATATCGCCTTCCTCGCCGATCGGCTGGATCGAAACCAGATCGCGGTCGTCGGCGCTGCCCGGCAGGGCCGAGCCATGCATGACCTTCAGCCGTTCCGCCGCCGCGATCGATGTCGAAAGGCCTTTCGCCAGATCGAGCGTGACATGATTGCCCCCGATGGGAAGCGCATCGGCGTGGATGAACTTGCCTTCGTTGAACACGGAAATCGTCGTCGTGCCGCCGCCCATGTCGATGCAGGCAGCGCCCATTTCCAATTCGTCGTCGACCAGAGCCGCCAGCCCGCTGGCATAGGGCGTCGCCACCATGCGCTCGACCGAAAGATGCGAGCGATTGATGCAAAGCTCCAGATTGCGCATTGGCGCCGAATCGCCGGTCAACACATGCATGTCGACGCCGAGCGTATCGCCGACCATGCCGCGCGGGTCGCGCACGCCGCGCTCCGCATCGAGCGAAAAGCCCACCGGAAGCGAATGAACCACCTCGCGCTCGGTCTTCAGCGCCTGCTTGGCGCCTGCCGCCAGCACGCGCTTGACGTCGCCTTCGCCGGCCTGGTGCCCGCCAAGGTTAATGGTGGCGGCAAAGCTTTCGCTCTTCAACCGGCCAGCCGTCATGTTGACGATCAGCGAATCCACCGTCAGCCCGGCCATGCGCTCCGCCGCATCGACGGCAAGGCGAACGGCATGCTCGGCCCGGTCGAGGTCGACGACCACGCCCGACTTCACGCCTTCCGATTTCTGGTGGCCGATGCCCATCACCTGGATGCGGTGCGAACGGCCACGCAAAAGCTTGCCGTCCTCGCACGGCTTCAGCTTCGCCACCACGCAACAGACCTTGCTGGACCCTACGTCCAGCACCGTGACGATGCCGGAACGGTGCGCGGGGTCGCCATGGCCGCCAAGCCAGCTCATATGTTCGCCTCTTTCTTGCGGGCGGGAGATTTCGCCTTGTCGAGCAGCGCCGCCTGCCGCGCGCTCTCCGCCTCGGGCGACAGCTGCACGACCAGCCGGTCGGGCAACCGCATGTCGACGGCAACGATATCGCGGCCCAGCAGGCCATCCTCGCGGTCGAGCGCGGCCAGCGAAGCGATGGCTTCGTCCTCGCCCATTTCCGGCAGCTTGACGGTAACGCCGTTGCGCAGCCTCAAATCCCAGCGCCGGCCGGCAACCCGGACGTAGCCCCTCACGCGCGCGGCCAGTTCCGGAAACTTGTCTATCTTGGCAAGCAGATCGGGCGCAAGGACTGGCGCATCGGCGCTGACGAACAGCGGCAACAGGGCCTGCTTGCCGCCCGAATAAGGCGCAATCACACGACCGGACCGTTCGATGACGGAAAGTTCGCCGCCCTTTTGCCAAAGCGCGAAGGCTTCGCGCTCCTCGACATGAACTTCCAGCGTATGCGGGTAAATCTTGCGGACGGCCGCCGTTTCGACCCAGGGAAGCATCGCGATGCGGTCGCGCGCGGCATCCACATCGAAGCCGATCAGCGACGTCCAGCCATCGAGGCCGAGGCTGCCCAGAATATCGATCTCCGAAGTTTCATGATTGCCGACCACCTTGATCTGGTCGACGGCAAAACCGGTGCGGGCGGTAAAGCCCTGCACGATGCTGTCGGCATGGCCGCCGACATAGGCGCCATAGGCGCTGCTGGAGGCAAGAAGCGCCGCCGTCATCAGCGAGGCGGCGAAGCGAGGCGGCGTGAAATTGCCGCGCCCCAGATGCGTGAACATGCGCACCGGCTTGCGCAGCCATCGCGGCAGCACGAAATGGTCGAGCGACAGGGAGATGCCGAACAGCGCCGGCGCTGCCGAACCCCTTCCGTATCCTTGACCCGGCCTCACCGCAGACACGACGCGTCCTCCACCATCCAACTCAACAAATCACCAAACGAATGCCCTGCCTGGGCAGCAATTTCCGGCACCAGCGACGTCGGCGTCATGCCCGGCTGCGTGTTGACTTCCAGCCAGACGACCTCGCCATTTTCCGAATGACGGTCGTCGTAGCGGAAATCAGACCGGGAGACGCCCCGACAGCCGATCGCTTGGTGAGCCTTGAGCGCGAGTGTTTGTATTTTTTGGTAAATATTCGGTGAAATTTTTGCCGGGCATTCGTGTTTTGAGCCGCCGGCGACATATTTCGAATCGTAATCGTAGAAGGAATGGCCGGTCGGGATGATCTCGCAGACGCCAAGCGCCACATCGCCCATCACCGCGCACGTCAATTCGCGCCCATGCACGTAGCGCTCGATCATCACGCGCTCGCCGAATCCCCACTCGGGAGAGGAAATGATCTGCGGAGGATGCGACTGCCCCTCCTGCACGATCACGACGCCGAAGCTCGATCCTTCATTCACCGGCTTGACGACATAAGGCGGCTTCATCGGGTGCTTGTCGCGAATGGTGAAGCGGCTGGTCACCTTGGATTCCGCCACCGGCATCCCGGCAGCCTTGGCAATTTTCTTTGCCTGTTCCTTGTCCATGGCCAGCGCCGACGCCAGCACGCCCGAATGCGTATAGGGAATGGCCAGATATTCGAGGATGCCCTGGATGGTTCCGTCTTCCCCGAAAGGACCATGCAGCGCGTTGAAACAAACATCAGGCTTGAGCGCTTCGAGCACCGAGCCGACATCACGCCCGACATCGACGCGCGTGACCTGGTACCCCTCTTCCTCAAGCGTGGCGGCGCAGGCGGCGCCCGAGGACAACGACACGGGCCGCTCGGACGAAAATCCACCCATCAGGACGGCCACATGCTTGTTTTTCATACCCCGTCATCCCCTTTGCGGCGGGTTCAAATCAAGCGTTTCGCAGAAGTGAGTCCGAGTCTCCCGGCAGGTTGCCCCCCAGACGGAAAACGCGCTCACGCGTCGATGCGACTCAAATCAGGAAACGCTTCAGGGCAGAGAATCAGAGAGTTGATTCAGTGGCAAGGGCCAACGATTCCGCGAGATTCACTTTCGCGGAATTTCGTGACGAAAAGTGATGCGTTGAGTCTTTGAGGCCACGCTTGCCGAGACGCTAAAGTAGCTGGCCAAGAAACTCCTGCACGGCATGGCCCAGCCGGAAATTGCCGATGCGCTTGATTTCCCAGTGCAGCCTGATGCCGGAATGTTCCAGCACCCGCGCCCGCACCGTCTCGCCCAGATACTCAAGCTCGTAGCCGGTGGCAGAGCCGGTATTGATCATGAAGTTGCAATGCATCGGCGACATCTGCGCACCGCCGACCATCAGGCCGCGGCAACCGGCTTCGTCGATCACCTTCCAGGCCGAATGGCCTTCGGGGTTCTTGAAGGTAGAGCCACCGGTCTTTTCGCGGATCGGCTGCACCGTTTCGCGGTGATGCTGGACGGCATCCATCGCCGCCTTGATGGCGGCTTTGTCCTCGGCAAAGCCCTCGAACACCGCCGAGGTGAAGATGAAATCGGCGGGTGCTGCCGAATGGCGGTAGGCATACCCCATGTCGGCATTGGAAAGCGTGTGGAAATTACCCTTGCGGTCGAGCGCGCGCACCTCGACGACGCGCTCGCGCGTCTCGACGCCGTTCGCGCCCGCATTCATCCGAAGCGCTCCGCCAATGGCGCCCGGAATGCCATGATAGAAATGAAACCCGCCGATGCCGGCCTCATAGGCGACAGCCGCGACGCGCTTGTCGGGGATGGCGGACCCCGCCCGGATGCGGGTCGGCGAAATCACTTCCGCCTCGCCGAACCCCTTGGCCGATAGCCGCACGACAAATCCCGGTATGCCGCCGTCGCGCACCAAAAGATTGGAACCGATGCCGACCATCGTCAGCGGCACCTCTTGCGGCACCGCCTTCAGGAAGGCGGCAAGGTCGTCCTCGTCGGCCGGCTGGAACAGCGCGTCGGCCAGCCCGCCGGCGCGAAACCAGGTGATTTTGTCCATCTCCGCGTTGGGCGTGATGCGCCCGCGCAGGCCGGCAAGCTGGTCGCCCAGCGAGGCAAGAAGCTGCTCGCCGCGCGTCATGATCCATTCAGTTCCCTGGGCAGCGCATAGGCCCATTGCGTGATGCTGCCGGCGCCAAGGAACACGACGAAGTCGCCCGGCCCGGCCAGCCCGCGTACGATCGGCGCTATCGCTTCCGGACCCTCGATATAACGGGCGTCGCGATGGCCGCCGGCGCGCAGCCGCGCCACCAATGCATCGGAAGTCGCGCCTTCGATGGGGTCTTCGCCGGCTGTATAGACCGGCGCGATCATCACCGTATCGGCGTCGTTGAAGCACGAGGCGAAATCGTCGAACAGGTCGTGCAGCCGGGTAAAGCGGTGCGGCTGCGCGATGGCGATGACCCGTCCCTTGGTTGATTCCCGCGCTGCCCTGAGCACCGCCGTGATCTCGACCGGGTGGTGGCCGTAATCGTCGAACACATCGACGCCGTTCCACGAACCCGTATGGGTAAAACGGCGCTTGACGCCACCGAAGGACGACAGGCCCTTCTTGATCGCCTCCGGCGAAAGCCCCAGCTCATGCGCCACGGCGATCGCGGCGGTCGCATTGGAGACATTGTGCCGGCCGGGCATCGGCAGGCGCAGCCCGCCAATCTCGGTTTGCCTTCCCTTGCGGTTGCGGATCACCACGTCGAACTCCGACGAAGCGCCGTTCATGCGATGGTTGGTGAAACGCACATCGGCCTGCGCGTTCGCGCCATAGGTGATGACACGCCGGTCCTCGATGCGGCTGACCAGCGCCTGCACTTCCGGATGGTCGGTACACATGACGCCGAAGCCGTAGAACGGCACGTTCTCGACAAATTGCCGAAACGCCTCGCGCACCGCGTCGAACGAACCGTAATGATCGAGATGTTCGGGGTCGATATTGGTGACCACGGCAATATCCGCCGGCAATTTCAGGAATGTGCCGTCGCTCTCATCGGCCTCGACCACCATCCATTCGCCGTCGCCCATGCGCGCATTGGTGCCATAGGCATTGATGATGCCGCCATTGATGACCGTCGGGTCCAGCCCGCCAGCCTCCAGCAGCGTTGCCACCATGGAAGTGGTCGTCGTCTTGCCATGCGTGCCGCCAATGGCCACCGCCTGGCGAAAGCGCATCAGTTCGGCCAGCATTTCGGCGCGGCGCACGATCGGCAGCAGCCTTTCGCGCGCGGCTTTCAATTCGGGGTTGGATTTCTTGATGGCAGTCGAGACGACCACCACCTCGGCATCGCCGAGATTTTCAGCGGCGTGGCCGACGAAGCATTCGATGCCCTTGTCGCGCAGCCGCTGCACATTGGCGCCGTCGGCCTGGTCCGAACCCTGCACCTTGTAGCCCAGATTGTGCAGCACCTCGGCGATGCCGCTCATGCCGATGCCACCGATGCCGATGAAGTGCACAAGCCCTATCGTCTGCGGCATTTTCATGGGCGCATCTCTTTCTTGAAGTCGGCTGCTGATTTGCCCGACGCAATAGCCTCTGTCAGGTCGGCGAGCAACAGCGTGGCGTCGCGCCGCCCGACGCTTCGTGCCCCTGACGCCATCGAAGCCAGCCGATCGCCGTCGGCAAGCAGCGATCCAAGTTCTGCGGCGAGCGCTTCGACACCCAGGTCACCTTGGCGTCGCATGACGGCGCCGCCGGCATCGACCAGGATTTGAGCGTTGTGGCCCTGGTCGTCATCAAGCGCGTGCGGCAACGGCACAAGGATGGCCGGCCGCCCGATCACCGACAGTTCCAGAACGGTTGACGCGCCCGAGCGGGCGACGACAAGCTGCGCGGCCGCCATGCGCGCCGGCAGATCCGCGAAGAAGGGCGCCACCTCGGCTTCCACGCCGAGTTCGCCATAGCGCGCCTTTACGCGCGCCTCGTCCTCGCTGCGCGCCTGCTGGACGATGCGCAACTGCTGGCGCAACGTCGCCGAAAGCACGGCAATCGCCTCGGGAACGGTATCGGAAAAATAACGCGCGCCCTGGCTGCCGCCAAAAATCAACAGCCGCACCGGCCCATCTGCTTGTGGCCGCTCATATGGCGTGTCGGCCACTTTCAGCACCGCCTGGCGTACCGGATTGCCTGTCTCGGCGATCTTTCTCGCATAAGGCCCGGCAGCCTTCAGGAAGCCGCCGGCAATCGCCGTCACGCGCGGTGCGAGCGCCTTGTTCGCGCGCCCCATCACGGCGTTCTGCTCATGAACGAGCGTGGGAACCCTGCGCCGCGTCGCGGCAAAAAGCGGCGGCAGCGTCGGATAGCCGCCGAAGCCGATAACCACCTTCGGCTTCAACTTGCCGATCAGCGTGGAAGATTGCCGGAAACCCCGCCAGAGCGTCCATAGGCTGCGCAGC
>DASYCS010000013.1:0-4688 GCA_036500025.1 Mesorhizobium sp.
TGCGCAAGGATGGTGGCGGCGAGGCAAGGCCCGCTCCGCGCGAGCCGGCCGGCAAGCCTCGCGCGGCACCGGCTTCGCGCGCGCCGGAACGGCCGGCGGCGCAGGGAGCGTTCGGCACGGCGCTGGCGGACGCGATGAAACGGAAATAGCCTCGGACTTGCGGGGCAATACCGCGCGGGTTCCGGGTTAAGCGGATTGGCTGGCGGATTGGTTTGATTTTTTCTACGGCGCGTCGGATAAGCCGGGCAATTCACGGACTTTGGAGGAAAAATCATGGCTGCCGAAAAGAACGCCTTCGTCTGGGACGATCCTTTCCTGATCGAGGGCCAGCTTTCGGAAGACGAGCGGATGATCCGCGATGCGGCGGCGGCTTTCGCCGCCGACAAGCTCGCGCCCGGCATCGAGGAAGCCTATATGGAGGAGAAGACGGACCCGTCGATCTTCCGCGAAATGGGCACCGCCGGCTTGCTCGGCATCACCATTCCCGAGGAATATGGCGGCCTTGGCAGCAATTACGTGACCTACGGGCTGGTGGCGCGGGAGATCGAGCGGATCGATTCCGGCTATCGCTCGATGATGAGCGTGCAGTCGTCGCTGGTGATCTATCCGATCCATGCCTATGGCTCGGAGGCACAGCGCCGGAAATTCCTGCCGAAGCTTGCTTCCGGCGAATGGATCGGCTGCTTCGGCCTGACCGAGCCGGATGCCGGTTCCGATCCGGGCGGCATGAAGACGCGCGCGGAAAAGACCGCGACCGGCTACAGGATTTCCGGCTCCAAGATGTGGATTTCCAACGCCCCGATCGCCGACGTTTTCGTCGTGTGGGCGAAGCTTTCCAATGGATCCGGGGGTGCGGGTGACAATGCGATCCGTGGCTTCATCCTGGAAAAGGGCATGAAGGGGCTTTCCGCCCCCAAGATCGGTGGCAAGCTTTCGTTGCGCGCGTCGATTACCGGTGAGATCGTGATGGAAAACGTCGAGGTGGGCGAGGATGCGCTGCTGCCTAATGTTTCCGGCCTCAAGGGACCGTTCGGCTGCCTCAATCGTGCGCGTTACGGCATTTCCTGGGGCGCGATGGGCGCGGCTGAAGATTGCTGGCACCGCGCCCGCCAGTATGGCCTCGACCGCAAGCAGTTCGGCAAGCCGCTGGCCGGCACGCAGCTTTTCCAGAAGAAGCTCGCCGACATGCAGACCGAAATCGCGCTTGGCCTGCAAGGCTCGCTGCGCGTCGGGCGGCTGATGGACGAGGGCAAGATGGCGCCGGAGATGATCTCCATCGTCAAGCGCAACAATTGCGGCAAGGCGCTCGACATTGCGCGGCAAGCGCGCGACATGCATGGCGGCAACGGCATCCAGATCGGTTACCACGTCATGCGCCACGCGCAGAACCTAGAAACGGTCAACACCTATGAGGGCGCGCATGACGTGCACGCGCTGATCCTCTGCCGCGCGCAGACCGGTTTGCAGGCTTTCTTTTGAGCGATGACAAAAAGATTCGGGATGCAGCGCTAATTCATTGGTTTCGTTTCGGATTTTTGCCTGAAATCAGACCCGCCGATTTCGGTCCCGGTTGCAGGTGCGCGCTGACAAAGTGAATCACGTGGCAGCGCCAACTTCCTGTTTATGAATCGAATTCGGACAGGTGCGCGGCCCCGTGCTTTTCATTGGAGGGTGCGGAACCAGCCGGCCACCAGCTTCTTATCTACGGACTGATTTCCGTGGAGCGAACATGCTGGACAAGCCCCGGCCGCCGGCCGCCCGATCAAATACATCGCCGGAAAACGGCAATGAGGCGGCGGCGAGGCGCGCTTCGCTGGTTTATGTCAGCGACACCGATCCCGGCATTCGCCGCAAGGGCTCGCCAAGGTGTTTCGACTATGTCTCTCCCTCCGGGAAATCGCTCAAGGAAGGCCGGGATATGCGGCGTATCCGGGCGCTGGCGATACCACCGGCCTGGATCGATGTGTGGATTTCGCCGGACGCCGACGGCCATATCCAGGCGACGGGACGCGATGCGCGCGGGCGCAAGCAATACCGCTACCACGCCGACTGGGCGGCTGAACGCGACGGCGCCAAATATTCAAGCCTGACCGCCTTTGCCGAGGCTCTGCCTCGTCTTCGCCGGCAGATCGAGACCGACCTGCGGCGGCACGGCCTTCCACAGGAGCGGGTGGTGGCTTCCATCGTCTGGCTGCTAGACAACACGATGATCCGCATCGGCAACGCTGCCTATGCGCGCGACAATAAGAGCTTCGGCCTGACGACACTGCGCGACCGCCATGTCGACATTGACGGGTCGAAGCTGCGCTTTTCGTTCAAGGGCAAGTCCGGCAAGGAATGGAAGCTGAAGCTGACCGATCGTCGCATTGCCCGCGTGGTGCGCGGGGCGCAGGATTTGCCGGGACAGAAGCTTTTCCAATATCTGGATGACGAAGGCGGCCGGCACCCGGTCCGCTCGGAGGATGTCAACCGCTACATTCACGACGCGCTTGGCGATGGTTTCAGCTCCAGGCATTTTCGCACCTGGGGGGGAACTATCCGCGCCGCCTCGCTGTTTGCGCAGACAGAGTTGCCGGAGGGCAAGACGGCGCAGGCGCGCGTCATGAATTCGGTCATCGACAAGGTTGCCGAACAGCTCAACAACACGCGCGCGGTCTGCCGCAAATGCTATATCCATCCAGCCGTCTTCGAAGCCTGGTCGCAGGGTGCGCTGCTTGAGCAGATGACCGCCGCCAGCAAGCGCAGGCGCTCGATTTCAGGTCTGGACGATGAGGAAGCCATCGTATTGCGCTGGCTCAAATCCATTGATTGAGATGCCGCTGCCGATTGCGGGCGAGGTTTGTGAAAAATCGGTCGACGCCATGTCGGGTTCGCCCTTACTCTTTCGTCCTTTGACGAAAGGAAGGAACGACATGCTCTACGCCATTCTTTGCTATGCCTCCGAAGACGTTGTCAGCGGCTGGTCCAAGGCCGAAGACGATGCGGTGATGGAAAAGCTGGCCGCCGTGCAGGAGAGATACGCCAAGGCAGGAAAACTCGGCCCGGTGGCGCGGCTATTGCCGACCACGGCTGCAACGACGCTGCGCAAGGTGCGCGGTGAATCAGTGGTTATCGATGGGCCGTTCGCGGAAACCAAGGAACAGTTCCTCGGCTTCTATACGGTCGACTGCGACGATCTTGAGGAAGCTGTCGGCTTCGCCCGCGAATTGTCGGAGGTCAACCCAAGCGGCGGCTCGTATGAAATACGCCCCGTCAGCCTGTTCAGTCCGGTAAAGGCGACCATAAGATGAGCGATCTCGGCTGGATCAGTTCCGCGATCAGCGCCGCGCGCCCGCAGGCGGTGGCGGCGCTGCTGCGCTATTTTCGCGATCTCGATACGGCCGAAGAAGCATTCCAGGACGCCTGCCTGCGCGCTCTCAAGAACTGGCCGCAGAACGGCCCGCCGCGCGATCCCGCCGCCTGGCTGATTTTCGTCGGCCGCAACAGCGGCATCGACGCCGTGCGCAAGCGCGCCAAACAGGTGCCGATGCCGGAAGAGGAGCTGGTGTCCGACCTGGAGGACGCCGAGGGCGACATGGCGGAGCGGCTGGACGGCGCGCATTACCGCGACGACATATTGCGGCTGCTGTTCATTTGCTGCCATCCCGATCTGCCCGCCACGCAGCAGATCGCGGTGGCGCTGCGCATTGTCTCGGGCCTGACCGTCAAGCAGATCGCGCGCGCGTTTCTGGTCGGCGAAAGTGCGATGGAGCAGCGCATCACCCGCGCCAAGGCGCGCATTGCCGAAGCCGGAACGGCTTTCGAGACGCCGGGGCCGGTGGAGCGGTCCGAGCGGCTGGCGGCGGTTGCGGCGATGATCTACCTCGTCTTCAACGAGGGTTACTCGGCGGGTAGTGGTGAGGCTTCGGCCCGCGCGCCCTTGTGCGAGGAAGCGATCCGGCTTTGCCGCCTTTTGCTGCGCCTGTTCCAGAGCGAACCGGAAATCATGGGGTTGACGGCGCTGATGCTGCTGCAACATGCGCGCGCCCCGGCGCGTTTCGACGCCGACGGCCAGATCGTGCTGCTGGAAGACCAGGACCGCAGCCTGTGGAGCGCCAAGATGATCGGCGAGGGGCTGGCGCTGGTCGACAAGGCGCTGCGCCATGCCAAGCCCGGCCCCTATCAGGTGCAGGCGGCAATCGCGGCGCTTCATGCGCGGGCGGCGAAGGCCGAGGATACCGACTGGCAGGAGATAGAGCTGCTCTACGGCCTGCTGGAACGGATGCAGCCGTCGCCGGTGGTGACGCTCAACCGGGCGGTTGCCGTGGCCAAGGTGCAGGGGCCGCAGGCGGCGCTTGCCATGGTCGAGCCGCTGGAAGACCGGCTGTCGGGCTATTTCCATTTCTTCGGCCTCAAGGGCGGGCTGCTGATGCAGCTTGGCCGCGGCGAGGAAGCGCGCATCGCCTTCGACCGGGCGATCGCGCTGGCCAACACGGCCGCCGAGGCCGCGCATATCCGCCTGCATATCGACCGGCTGATGAAAGCTGCGCCGCCGCGCGGCAATGCCAAGGCGGTCGTCTAAGCGCCTGCCATCGCAACCCGTATTCTCGCTGGCACAATGTCTGCCCGGCCGACTGGCGGCGCGCCGGGGTGGCGGATTTCGTCTGAAACGGCTAATGCGAAGATCATGACAGCCCTGCAAGCCTTGG
>DASYCS010000014.1:0-6431 GCA_036500025.1 Mesorhizobium sp.
TTACCGGCAGATTGGCCGCAGCCAGCACATGCTTGGTATGGGCGACCTGGCGCTGCTGCGCTTCGCGCTCGGCCTGCGAATTCTTCAAATGGCGGATGGAAACGGTGGTCGCAGCCGCAAGCGCCGGCGGCAAGGCGGTGGTGAAGATGAAGCCCGGCGCATAGGAGCGCACGGCGTCGATGACCGCCCTGGTGCCGGTGATGTAGCCGCCCAGCGTGCCGAACGCCTTGGCCAGCGTGCCCTCGATAATGTCGATGCGGTCGGCCAGCCCCTCGCGCTCGGTGATGCCGCCGCCGCGCGGGCCGTACATGCCGACAGCGTGAACCTCGTCGATATAGGTCATGGCGTTGTATTTGTCGGCCAGGTCGGCGATTTTCTCGATTGGCGCGATGTCGCCGTCCATCGAATAGACGCTCTCGAAGACGATCAGCTTGGCGCGCTCGCGCCCCGCCGCCTGCAAAAGGCTTTCCAGGTGCGCGACATCGTTGTGGCGGAAAATCTTCTTCTCCGCGCCCGAGCGGCGCACGCCCTCGATCATCGAGGCATGGTTCAGTTCATCGGAGATGATCAGGCAATTCGGCAAAAGCCGCGCGATGGTCGAGATCGACGCCTCGTTGGAAATGAAGCCGGAAGTGAAGGCAAGGCCGGCCTCCTTGCCGTGCAGGTCGGCCAGTTCCATTTCCAGTTCCACGAGCGGATTGCTGGTGCCGGAAATGTTGCGCGTGCCGCCGGCGCCCGAACCCATCTGGCCGGCTGCGTTCTGCAAGGCGGCGATGACATCCGGGTGCTGGCCCATGCCGAGATAGTCGTTGGAGCACCAGACGGTGATTTCCTGCGCGCGGCCATTGGCGCGCCAGATGGCGCGGGGAAACTTTCCAACGATGCGCTCGAGATCGGCGAAGACCCGGTAGCGCCGCTCCGCGTGGAGCTGGTCGATGGCATCCTCGAAGAACCGCTGATAGTTCATGCTGACGTCCCAAAATTTTGCGCGGATCATAACCACTGGCCGTTTGCGCGTCCACCGGACGGTTTTGGTCAAAATGCCACGCCCTTTCCGCTTCGCCAAAGACGGCAGGGGCCTGTCCGCTGCCCGGTCTTGGACAAGTCCGCCGCTGCATGGCAGGCTGCCTCCATGCGATTTTAACGGGTTTGCGCCAAGAGTGCAGCAGGCCGGCGATTGAGGCAGTTTCCTTCATAACAGGGGTATTCGGGACAATGACGGTTCTGGTGACGGGCGGTGCTGGTTATATCGGCAGCCACATGGTGTGGGAACTGCTGGATGCGGGCGAGGACGTCATCGTGCTCGACCGCCTCTCCACCGGCTTCGAATGGGCGGTGGCGCCGGAGGCCGAACTGGTGGTCGGCGATGTCGCCGACCGGGAACTGGTCGCCGGGATCATCCGGCAGCGCAAAGTCGATGCGATCATCCATTTCGCCGGGTCGATCGTCGTGCCGGAATCGATGGCCGATCCGCTCGCCTATTACGAGAACAACACGGCCAAGACCCGCACGCTGATCGAAACGGCGGTGCGCGAGGGCGTGCCCAACTTCATCTTCTCCTCGACCGCCGCCGTTTATGGCGGCGCAGGACAGGAACCGGTGCGCGAGGATGCGCGGCTTGCGCCGGAATCGCCCTATGGCCTTTCCAAGCTGATGAGCGAGTGGATGCTGCGCGATGCGGCCGCCGCGCACGGCCTGCACTATACGGCGTTGCGCTATTTCAACGTTGCCGGCGCCGACCCGCAGGGCCGCACCGGCCAGTCGACGCCGGGCGCCACCCACCTCATCAAGGTCGCCTGCGAAACGGCCCTTGGAAAACGCCCTTCCATGCAGGTGTTCGGCAACGACTACGACACGCCGGACGGCACCTGCGTGCGCGACTACATCCATGTCAGCGATCTGGCGGCAGCCCACCGGCTTGCCTTGCAGCGGCTGCGCGGCGGCGGCGCCAACATGGTGGCCAATTGCGGCTATGGCCACGGTTATTCGGTGCTCGAAGTGATCGACAGCGTGAAGCGCGCCTTCGGCCATGAATTCGCCATTACCGCCGGTCCGCGCCGGCCGGGTGACGCGGCGGCCATCGTCGCCAATTGCGATCTGGCGCGGCGCGAACTGGGCTGGCAGCCCAAGCTGGACGATCTCGACCGCATCGTTGCCGACGCGCTGTCGTGGGAGCGCATCCTGACGGCCAAGAATTCGTCGCGCGGCTGACCCTGCTTAGACCGCTTCCCAGCCATCCTTGCCGCCGGCGCGGAAGATGGCGTCGATGACCTTCTGGTTGAGCACGGATTCCTCCAGCGTGAAGACGCGGTCCTTGCCGCCAAGCGCCGCCCGCGCGAACGCCTCGACTTCCAGCCTGTATTGCCGCGTGTCGGGAAAGCGGAAGATTTGTGCCTCCGCGTGGTTCTGGTCGTGCAACTCGATGCGGTGATGGTCGTAGAGGCCGGCATTGAACGGCGAGGCCATCTCGATGAAACCCTTTTCGCCATGAAACACCATGGATTGGCGCGCCGCCATCTGGGTGGACAGATAAAAGGACAGTTCGAAATCGCCGAAATCGGCGCGGATCGAGGAATAGACGTCAGTGCCGAATTTCTTGTCGCGCTCAATGGTCGCCTGCACCCGCAGCGGCTCCCTGCCGGTGACAAAGCGCGTCGAAACGGTGGGGTAGACGCCGATATCGGGCAGCGCGCCGCCACCCAGATCGAGCTGGTTGCGCATGTTGTCCGGGTCGACATTGTAGTATGAAAACGCACCCTGCACATGGCGCAGCCGGCCTATCGCGCCGGAAGCGATCAGTTCACGCACCTTGATCCATTGCGGGTGGTAGACGACCATGAAGGCTTCGCAGACGAGCAGCTTTTTCTCATCGCGCAGCTTGATGAGCGGCAGAATATCCTTGGCGTCGAGCGCCAGCGGCTTTTCCACCAGAACATGCTTGCCGGCTTCCATCGCCCTGGCTGCCCATTCGACGTGTTGTGAAGTCGGCAGCGGAATATAGACGCCGTCGACTTCCGGCGAGGCGAGAAGCTCCTCATAGGAGCCGAAGGCGTGGCGGGCGCCGAAACGTTCGGCCAAGGCCTGCGCCTTGCCGGGGTCGCGGCTGGCGATGGCCGAAAGCACGCCGTTTTGCGCATCGACAATGGCAGGGATAAGGTGGTCGTGGCCGATCTTGGCGGTCGATAAAACACCCCAGCGAAACATCCGCACCACTCCTTCGATTGTGATGCGCCAAGCTTTGCCCGAAAAGCCGGACTGTGCCAAGTTGCGCCCACATCGACTCAAACCCTTCGCGGGCGAAACCTCGCCTGCAATTTCCCAAAGGAACCGCCATGAAGGCCCGCAAGCTTGGAACCGAACTGTCCGTCTTTCCCGTCGGACTGGGCTGCATGGGCATGAGCCACGGCTATGGCGGCCAGGAAGAGGCCGACGCCATCCGCACGCTGCACCGCGCGGTCGAGATCGGCGTGAACTTCTTCGATACGGCGGAAGTCTATGGGCCGCATACGAACGAAATCCTAGTTGGCAAGGCGTTTCGCGGGATGCGCGACAAGGTAAACATCGCCACCAAATTCGGCTTCAACGTGGTCGATACGCCGGAGGGGCCGAAGACATTGCCCGGCCTGAACAGCAAGCCCGGTCATGTCCGCGCCGCCGCCGAGGGCTCGCTTAAGCGGCTCGGCGTCGAGGTGATCGACCTGCTCTACCAGCACCGCGTCGATCCTGAAGTGCCGATCGAAGACACGATCGGCGAAATGGCCGAACTGGTGCGCGAGGGCAAGGTACGGGCGCTGGGCCTTTCCGAAGTCAGCGCGGCCACGATCCGCAAGGCGCACGCCGTGCATCCGATCGCGGCGGTGCAGAGCGAATATTCGCTGTGGACGCGCGACCCCGAGGCGGACGTGCTTGAAACGTGCCGGGAACTGGGCGTCGGCTTCGTGCCGTTCAGCCCGCTGGGACGCGGCTTCCTCGCCGGCGCGATCAAGTCCGCCGACCAGCTTGGCGAAAAGGATTTCCGGCGCGGCCTGCCGCGCTTCGAGGCCGAGAATATCGAGAAGAACCTGGCCGCGGTGGCGCGGCTGGAAAAGCTGGCCGCAGCCAAGGGCGCCAGTGCGGCCCAGCTTGCGCTGGCCTGGGTGCTGCACCAGGGCGACTTCATCGTGCCGATCCCCGGTTCGCGGAAGATCGCCAATCTGGAACAGAACGTGGCGGCGGCGGATATTTCGTTCAGCCCGGCCGAGCTTGACGAAATCGGCAGCGTGATCACGCCCGACAGCACCGCGGGCCAACGCTATGGCGCGGCGATGATGGCGCAAACCAACAGGTGAGTTGCGGGGGCCGGAGCGTTTCCCGACAGGATGGAAACGCTCTAGCCCCGCAGCACGCCGCCGGTTTGCTTCGCGACATTATCGACGATGCGCTTGGCCAGCGCCTCGAAATCCTCGTCGGTCAGCGTCTTTTCCATCGGCTGGATCGACACTTCGATGGCGATGGACTTCTTGTCGGCGCCAAGCGACGCGCCTTCGAACACGTCGAACACCGAAACGCCGTTGATGAGCTTTTTATCGGCGGCCAGTGCCGCCTTGGTCAGCGCGCCCGCCTCGACTTCCTTGCCGACGACGAAGGCGAAATCGCGCTTCACCGCCTGGAAGCTGGAAAGCTCCAGTTTCGGCTTGGTCCGCGTCGGCTTGGCCTTCGGCTCGGGCACGCTGTCGACGAAGATTTCAAAGCCGCAGAGCGGGCCGGAAACGTCCAGCCCTTCCAGCGTCCTCGGATGGAATTCGCCGAAATGGCCGAGCACGACTTTCGGCCCGAGCTTGATCACGCCGGAGCGGCCGGGATGATACCAGGAGGGCGCTCCGGTCTCGATCTGAAGCCGGTCCACTGGCGCGCCGCAGGCTTCGAGCGCCGCCAGCGCATCGGCCTTGGCGTCGAACACGCCGACGCTTGGCGCATTGCCGGCCCAGTTGCGGCCGGAGCCTTCGAGCCTGGCGGTGCCGCGCCGTACGCCGGCCGCCACGCGGCGCTGGTTTTCGGGCGCATCGCCTTCATAGGTGCCTGAAACCTCGAACAAGGCAACGTCGCCAATGCCCTTGTCGGCATTGCGTTGCGCCGCCGCGACCAACCCCGGCAACAGCGACGGGCGCATGTCGGACATGTCGGCGGCGATCGGGTTGGCAAGCTTGAGCCCCGGCTGGCCGCCGCCGAACAGTTCGGCATGTTTCGCCGGAATGAACGACCAGGTGACGGCCTCCATCATGCCACGCACGGCCAGCGCGCGGCGCGCGGCGCGGGTGCGGATTTGCAGCACGGTGAGTATCTTGCCGTTGACGGCGTCGTGGCTGGCGAGCGGCTGCGGAATGATCTGGTCGACGCCGTGCATGCGCATGACCTCCTCGACCAGATCGGCCTTGCCGTCGACGTCCGGCCGCCATGACGGCACGGCGACCTCGACCGGATCGCCGGAGCCTTTCGGCTGGAAGCCCAGGCGTGAAAGGATGTTCAGGATCTTCTCAGGCGCAACGTCGAGGCCGGTCAGCCGCTTCACTTCCGACAGCGGCAAAGAGACGGTCTTGGGCGTGTGGCCGGCATAGCCGACCACTTCGCTTTTCGTGGCTTCGCCGCCGCACAGATCGAGCACCAACTTTGTCGCCAGTTCCAGCCCCGGCACCATGAATTCAGGATCGACGCCACGCTCGAAGCGGTAGCGCGCATCGGTGATGATGCCGAGCGAACGGCCGGTGCGGGCCGTCGTGATCGGGTCCCACAACGCGGATTCGATCAGCACGTCGGTGGTGTTTTCGTCACAGCCGGAATGCTCGCCGCCCA
Source organism: Mesorhizobium sp. (assembly GCA_036500025.1). Lineage (GTDB taxonomy): Bacteria > Pseudomonadota > Alphaproteobacteria > Rhizobiales > Rhizobiaceae > Mesorhizobium. The sequence continues at coordinate 5,830 of DASYCS010000014.1, forward strand.
TGACGCCGGCAATGGATTCGACGCCGTTTTCATCGGCGATGACGCACATTTCAGGCGTCAGCGCATATTCGCGGCCATCCAGCGCCAGCACCTTCTCGCCTTCGCGCGCACGGCGAACGGCGAGGTTCCCGGCGACCTTGGCAGCGTCGAACACATGCAGCGGGCGGCCACGGTCGAACGTCACATAGTTGGTGATATCGACCAGCGCGCTGATGGGGCGCAGGCCGATGGCGATCAGGCGCTGCTGCATCCATTTCGGCGACGGCCCGTTCTTCACGCCGCGCACCAGCCGCAGCGCAAAACCGGGGCAAAGCTCCGGCGCTTCGATGGTGACCTTGACCGGGCATTCGCCCTTGCCGGCCACCGGCTCGACCGGAGCGGTCCTGAGGCGACCAAGGCCCGAAGCCGCCAGGTCGCGCGCAATGCCGTGGACGCTCGTGGCGTCCGGATGGTTCGGCGTCAGGTTGATGTCGATGACCGGATCATCGAGATGGGCATAGGCGGCGAAGCTGGCGCCGACCGGCGCGTCCTGCGGCAGGTCGATGATGCCGTTATGCTCGTCGGAAAGCTGAAGCTCGCGCTCCGAGCACATCATGCCGTGG
>DASYCS010000015.1:0-9589 GCA_036500025.1 Mesorhizobium sp.
ATGGTCGGCTTGAGACCAAGCGCTATCGCCGAGGCGTTGACCCGCCTGGCATGGAGGTCGAGATCGGGCGAGACGCCCTCGAACCAGCGGCCGCCGTCGAACACGGTGGTGCCGAGCCACATGGCGTGGCTGCGCGGCCCCAGTATGGCGACATTGCCCTCGTGCCAGTCGCCATCGACAAATGTCCAGGTTGTGGATTGCGCCGCCGTCGCCAAAGTCATGTATTCGATCCGCCTCAACGTGTCCCGGTACACCGGGTGTCTTGAAGACATTGGAAAGCCGTTTGAGGCGTGCCGTCAACGGGCATGCGGCAGTTTTAATCGGGCCAGCGCATATTTGGTTGCAATCCGGGCTTGCTTCGGCGACCCACTCATCACACAAATGCGCAATGCAACATGCCGCTTATGTCTTCGATGCCTACGGAACCCTGTTCGACGTGCACGCCGCGGTGCGCCGACACGCCGATGTGATCGGGCCGGACGGCCCCCGCATGTCCGAACTGTGGCGCACCAAGCAGCTTGAATATTCCTGGATCCGCACGTTGATGGGGACCTATGCCGATTTCTGGCAGCTGACCGAACAGGCGCTCGATTTTTCGCTGGCCAAATATCCGTCCATCGACGCCTCGATCCGGCCGAAGCTTCTCGATGCCTATTTGCGGATGGACTGCTACCCGGAAGTGCCGGCGATGCTCGCCGCGCTCAAGGCATCGGGTGCGCGTTTGGCAATTCTATCGAACGGTTCGCCTGAAATGCTGGATGCGGCGGTGAAGTCTTGCGCGCTCGACCAGGTGCTGGACGACGTGTTTTCCGTCGATACGGTAAGGCGGTTCAAGACCGACCCCGCCGTCTATGAGATGGTGACGACCAACTGGCGTCTTTATCCCGAAGCGGTTTCCTTCCAGTCCTCGAACAGGTGGGACGTTGCGGGAGCGGCCAGTTTCGGTTTCCGCACCGTGTGGATCAACCGCACCAACCAGCCTGAAGAATATAGCGACTTTCCGCCGAGCCTGATCCTGCCATCGCTGGAAGGGCTGGCCTCGGCCGGCTGAGCCATTGTTGCCAAACGGACACAGTGACAAGGCTGCCACATCTTGGCCTTGCTTTGTCCACCTTCAGGCCAGAATCGGAACCGCCTATCGCCGCTACAGTTAGCGGGGAGCATCGCCAGCCGGCGCATGCATGCCGGCGCATTCATGCTTTCGTATGATTCCAGGAATAAAAATATATTATGACCAGTTCCACACATCCGTTTCGCCCAATCAGCCGTCGAGGCTTCCTGAACACGGCAGCGCTTGGCGCGGCGTCGTTCGCCGTTTCGGCCTGCACCACGACCGGCCGGCAGCAGCCTATCGAGCAGGCGCCCGCTTATTCCGAACCGCCGCTTGGCGACTATGCGACCATGTACGGCCCGGTGGTCGATAATGGCTTTGCGGTTCCCGCGATACCGATCGAGAAGATCGACCCGCAGTTCCTGCGCCAGATCGTTCCCGATCCCACCGGCGAGCAGCCCGGCACGATCGTGGTCGATACGACCGGCCACTTCCTCTACCTCGTGCGCGAAGGCGGCCAGGCGATCCGATACGGCGTCGGCCTTGGACGCGCGGGCTTCGAATGGTCGGGCGACGCGGTCGTGCGCTGGAAGCAGAAATGGCCGAAATGGACGCCGCCGGACGAAATGATCGCGCGCCAGCCCGAACTTACCAAATATAGCGCCGATAATGGCGGCATGCCCGGCGGCCTCAAGAATCCGCTTGGCGCCAGGGCGCTCTATCTGTTCCAGGGCGACGTCGACACGCTCTATCGGTTGCACGGCTCGCCCGAATGGAATTCCATCGGCAAGTCGGTTTCTTCCGGCTGCGTGCGCCTGATGAACCAGGACATCATCGACCTCTACGACCGCGTGCCCAACAAGTCGAAGGTGGTGGTGACGAGCAATGTCGGCCGGCCGATGGCGGCGAACGCAAGCAGCGGCCAGGCTATTCCCATCGATGACGGCGTGCCGGAAGGCTCCGTCCTTCTCGGCCGCGTCAAGTCGTTTTCAAACTCGATCTTCTGATTATCCGGCTGATTGCCTGACCAGGGACGCCGGCATCGTCAGCGTCCCTTCGACAGGCTGCCCAGAATGCCGCGCACGATGGCGCGGCCAACGGAAGAACCGACCGAGCGCACCACCGACTTGATCGCCGCTTCGGCAACGGTCTGGCGGTTGGAGGCGCGCGCCGGCGGGCGTCGGCCCGTTTGCGCCGGCGCGTTGGCGTCATCGCCGCCGAAGCCCGGTATCGTCCAGCGAGACCCGCCCTCGCCTGCTCCCTGCTCGGCATCCTGCGCGGCCTTGGTTTTCTTTTGAAGTATTTCGAAAGCCGATTCGCGATCGACCGCCTCGTCATATTGTCCCGCCACCGGGCTTTCGAGGATGATCTTGCGCCGTTCTTCCGGCGTTATCGGGCCGAGCCGCGAGGATGGCGGGCGAATCAGCGTGCGCTGCACCATGGAAGGAATGCCCTTGGCTTCCAGCGTCGAGACCAGCGCCTCGCCCGTCGCCAGCTGCGTGATTACCGTGGCGCAATCGAAATCCGGATTTGGCCGGAAGGTGTCAGCCGCGGTCTTCACGGCATTTTGCTCGCGCGGCGTATAGGCGCGCAGCGCGTGCTGCACGCGATTCCCCAGCTGCGCCAACACCATTTCGGGTACGTCGAGCGGGTTTTGCGTTACGAAATAAATGCCGACGCCCTTGGAGCGGATGAGACGCACGACCTGCTCCACGCGGTTGAGCAACACCTTGGGGGCATCGTCAAAAAGCAGGTGCGCTTCATCGAAGAAGAACACCAGCCTTGGCTTTTCGGGATCGCCTATCTCCGGAAGTTCCTCGAAAAGCTCCGACATCAGCCAGAGCAGGAAGGTGGCGTAAAGCCGGGGATTCATCATCAGCTTGTCGGCGGCCAACACGTTGATGGCGCCGCGCCCGTCGCGCGTCGTGCGCATGATGTCGGCGATCTTCAGCGCCGGTTCGCCGAAGAAATGCGCCGCGCCCTGCTGTTCCAGCACCAGAAGCGTTCGCTGGATAGCGCCGACCGACGGCTTGGTGACATTGCCGTAACGCGCGCCGATCTCCACGGCGCGGCTGGCCATGTTGGCAAGCAGCGCCTGCAAATCCTTCATGTCGAGCAGCAAAAGCCCTTCGTCGTCGGCGATCTTGAAGGCAATATTCAAAACGCCTTCCTGCGCCTCGGAAAGGTCCATCAGGCGGGACAGGAGCAACGGTCCCATTTCGGACACGGTGGCGCGGATCGGGTGGCCCTGCTCGCCGAACAGATCCCAGAAGATCACCGGAAAATCCTGGAACTCGTACGGATCGAGCTTGACCTGCTCGGCGCGCTTGACGAGGAAATCCTGGGGCGTGCCCTTCATGGAAATGCCCGACAGGTCGCCCTTGATATCGGCGCAGAACACCGGCACGCCGGCATTGGAAAAGCTTTCCGCGAGAATTTGCAACGTCACCGTCTTGCCGGTGCCGGTCGCGCCGGTGACCAATCCATGGCGGTTGCCATATTGCAGCAGAAGCTCTTCGGCGCGCTGATAGCTGTCGTCCGGCTTGCGGCTGGCCCCAAGGAAGATGCTTTTGTCGTCAGCCATGGTTTTGCGTCTCCGAGGTTGCGATGCTTCGAGCCGACAGGGCAAACGCCCCGCAAGGCCAAAGGTATAAAGGCGCTGCCGCATAGCGACAATGGCCGCCGCCCAAATTGCGCCGCGCCTTCGGCGGCAGGCGCCCTTCATCGGGAAATCAGCCGGCAAGCGACCCCTTGTGCATTGCGGTACGAGATTATCGCCCCTACACTGACAACAAGGCCGATGCGGCCAAGCGCGACGACAAGAACCGGGTGCCGAGACGTTGATCAGGGACAGTGAATTTCCAGCTGCCAACCGGCGGCAATGGGTTGCTTTGGCCGAGAAAGCGCTTGGCGACACGGCGTTTGAAGACGCACTGGTTTCGCGAAGCGACGACGCCATTCCTATCGATCCGCTGCATGAGCGCGCAATCGACGCCGCCGCCAGCCTGCGCGTCAGGCCCGATCTACCCTGGACGATCAGCCAGCGCGTGGACGACCCCGATGTCGAGCGCGCGAAGGCGCAGATCGAGGAAGACCTGGCGCAGGGCGCGACGGGGCTGTCGCTGGTCTTCGAGGGCGCGCCAAATGCCTTCGGCTATGGCCTGCCCGCCACCGCGCAGGCGTTGGAATCCGTTCTCGAAGGCGTGCCGCTCAACCGCATCCACCTGCGAATCGATGTGCATCCGTCGAGCCGGGCCATGGCCGACTGGCTGGTCGGGCTGCTGACGCGCCGCCGCGCCGATCCTGAAAAACTCAACGTATCGTTCGGCATCGATCCGGCAGCGACATTTGCCGGAACAGGCCGGCTGCGCATGTCGATCGAAGCCCTGCAAGCATCGATGCCGCAATCGCTGGCGCATTTCTTCGCCATGGGCGTGCCCGGCGTCCTGCTTGAGGCCGACGGGCGCGTCTTCCACAATTCCGGCGCGACCGAAGCGCAGGAACTCGGCATCATGCTGGCGTCCGCCGTGTCGCATCTGCGCCTGTTCGAAGAGGCGCGCCAGGCCTTGATTTACGCCGCGCCGCATATCGGCTTTGCGCTCAGCGTCGACCAGAACCAGTTCCTGTCGCTGGCCAAGGTGCGGGCGTTGCGGGCCTTGTGGGCACGCATCCAGCAGACATGTTCCATCCCTGCTTCCGACGCCACCATCCATGCCGAAACCTCGCTTCGCATGATGACCGCTCTGGACCCCGAGACGAATATCCTGCGCAATACCATTGCCTGTTTCGCGGCTGCCGCCGGCGGGGCGGATTCGATCTCCATCCTGCCGCACACCATCACGCATGGGCTGCCTGCGGGATTTGCGCGCCGCATCGCGCGCAACACGCAGCTGATAATGGCGCGTGAAAGCCATATCGACCATGTCAACGATCCGGCGCGCGGATCGGGCGGCGTCGAGGCGCTGACGGCTGGCCTTTGCGAAGCCGCATGGGCGGAATTCCAGCGCATCGAGGCGGAGGGTGGCGTGCTCGCCAGCCTGCGTGAAGGCCATATCCAGAAGCGGGTGGCCGCGGCGCGGCTGGAGCGGCAGAAGCTCTACCTGGCCAATAAACGCACCATTATCGGCACGACGCTTTATCCCGCCAAGAAGGAACGCCCGGTGGAGACGCTCGCCGCCTTGAAACATGCCGGGCCGACCGACGGTGTGGTGTTTTGCGAACCGATCCTGCCTGCCCGGCTCGATCAATTTGCGGAGGCGGACCAATGATCCCCGATTTCAGCAAGATCGCCTGGTCCAAGGCTCCCGCCCTGCCTCGCGATGTTGCGGGCGAATGGCTGACGCCGGAAGGCATCGCCATCAAGGGCCTTTACAGCGAGGCCGATATCGCCAGCCTCCCGGACCTCGACACCTATCCCGGCATCGCCCCCTTCATGCGCGGACCTTATCCGACCATGTATGTGCAGAAGCCATGGACCATCCGCCAATATGCCGGCTTTTCGACGGCGGAAGAATCCAACGCCTTTTACCGGCGCAATCTAGCCGCCGGCCAGAAGGGCCTGTCGATCGCCTTCGACCTCGCCACCCATCGCGGCTATGACAGCGACCATCCGCGCGTGGCCGGCGATGTCGGCATGGCGGGCGTCGCCATCGATTCCATTCTCGACATGCGCCAGCTGTTCGATGGCATCCCGCTCGACCAGATGACCGTTTCGATGACCATGAACGGCGCGGTGCTGCCCATCCTGGCGCTCTACATCGTTGCTGCCGAAGAACAGGGCGTCGCCCAGAAAGACCTCACTGGCACCATTCAGAACGACATTCTGAAGGAGTTCATGGTGCGCAACACCTACATCTATCCGCCAAAACCTTCGATGCGGATCGTTTCCGACATCTTTTCCTATACGTCGCGGCATATGCCGAAGTTCAATTCGATCTCGATTTCCGGCTACCACATGCAGGAAGCGGGCGCGACGGCGGACCTGGAACTCGCCTACACCATCGCCGACGGCATCGAATATGCGCGCGCCGGCGTCGCCGCCGGGCTCGATATCGACAAGTTCGCGCCACGGCTTTCCTTCTTCTGGGCCATCGGCATGAACTTCTTCATGGAAGTGGCCAAGCTGCGGGCGGCGCGCCTGATCTGGGCGCAACTGATGCAGAAGAATTTCGCGCCGAAAGATCAGCGCTCGCTGTCGCTGCGAACCCATTGCCAGACATCGGGCTGGTCGCTGACGGCGCAGGACCCCTACAACAACATCGCGCGCACGATGATCGAGGCCATGGCCGCCACGCAGGGCCACACGCAGTCGCTGCACACCAATTCCTTCGACGAAGCGCTGGCGCTGCCGACCGACCATTCGGCGCGTATCGCCCGCAACACGCAGCTTGTCCTGCAAAAAGAATCCGGCACCACGGCCATCATCGACCCATGGGGCGGCTCGGCCTATGTCGAGCGGCTGACGCATGACCTGGCTGAGCGCGCGCTGGCGCATATCGAAGAAGTCGAGCGCCTCGGCGGCATGGCGGCGGCAACCGAAAAGGGCATCCCCAAGCTGCGCATTGAGGAGGCGTCGGCGCGCACGCAGGCGCGCATCGATTCCGGCGACCAGATTCTCGTCGGCGTGAACGCCTATCGCCCGGATAGCGACACGGATGTCGACGTGCTGAAGATCGACAATGCCGAGGTGCGCGCGCGCCAGCTTTCAAAGCTGCAACAATTGAAGGGCACGCGTGACGTGGGTGCCGTGGAAAGCGCGCTCGATGCGCTGACGCTGGCGGCGAAAAGCGGCGAAAACCTGCTTGAATTTTCCATTCGCGCCGCGCGCGCCAATGCCACCGTCGGCGAAATCTCGCTGGCGCTGGAGAAGGCGTTCGGCCGGCATGTGGCTTCGGTGCAGACGATTTCCGGCGTCTACCGCAAAGCGCTTGGCGAGACGCCCGCTGTCGGCAGGCTTGAGGAAAAGCTTGCGGCGTTCGAGAAGAAGGCAGGCAGCAAGCCGCGCATTCTCGTCGCCAAGATGGGTCAGGATGGGCATGATCGCGGTCAGAAAGTCATCGCCACGGCCTTTGCCGACCTTGGCTTCGACGTGACGGTAGGCGCCATGTTCCAGACGCCTGAGGAAATCGCAAAACTCGCCGTGGAACATAATGTCCACATCGTCGGCGCATCGTCGCTGGCGGCGGGACATTTGACGCTGATCCCCGAACTGAAGGACGCGCTGGAGAAATCCGGCCATGGCGACATTCTGGTCGTCGCCGGCGGCGTCATCCCGCCACAGGATTACGACGCCGTTCTAAAGGCGGGGGCCGCCGAAATCTTCCCGCCCGGCACTGTCATCCCCGAAGCGGCCGAGCGATTGATCGACAGGCTGCTCGCCGCCACCTGACCTGTTATAATCGATGTTGCAACACGTCGCGCATGCGTTATAATGCGTGTTGCAACAGAGGTATCAGCCATGAACACGACCGTTCGCAAGATCGGAAATTCGGAAGGCGTGATCCTGCCGAAAGAATTGCTCGACCGCCTGAACATCAAGGCGGGCGACGAACTGGAAATCATCGCGACCGACAAAGGCGTTACTCTGAAGCCGGTCGACGATAGCTTCGAACGGCAGATGAAAGCCGCGCGCGCGATGATGGACAAATACAAGGTCGCTCTGCAAAAGCTCGCCGAATGAGCTGGGAATTTCTGTCACGCCGCGTCGTGGAGGCGATGCATGCCGAACAACTGCGCAGGCATGGCGGAGCTCAGGGAACACGGGACGAGAACGCCCTTGAATCGGCATTGGCCCGCCCGCAAAATAAAGCTGAATATGGCGAGCCTACGGTCCATGAACTTACGGCGGCATATGTCTTCGGCATCGCAAGAAATCATGCTTTCGTCGATGGCAACAAGCGCACCGCCATTGTGGCGGCGGGTACGTTCCTGATCGTCAACGGCCACACGCTTACCGCCAACGACGGCACTTTATATGAGTTCGTGATGGGTGTTGCCGCGGGCACGATCGACGAGGCGGGCGCCGCCGCGTTCTTCCGCGACCATACCGTCAAGATCGAGGGCTAGAGCGGTTCCGATTTTGCTGAATCGACAAAACCGCTCTATCTCTTTGTTTTGGCCGCATTTCCGGACGCAAAACCGTTTCACACTTTTGCTGGAAATGCTCTAGGCAGGCCGGTTTCAGCCTGCCAGCCCCACGATCTCCCATTCCTTGCCATTGACGGCAGCAATGTCGCCGATTTTCTTGCCAAACAGTGCGCGCGCCATCGGCGAGACATGCGAGATGGACCCCTTGGCGGGATCGGCCTCGTCCTCGCCGACGATGCGCCATGACACCTCGCTGCCATCCTCGCTTTCCAGCGCCACGGTCATGCCGAAACGAACCACGCCGCTGCCGGCCTCGGCCACCGCAAGCTCCGCGCTTTCGCGCCGCGCCATCCAGTAGCGCAGGTCGCGCGAAACCATGGCGATGCGCTGCTTGTCCGCCCCGCTTTCGGCATTTTTCAATTCCACGCGCAGCGCCGCAAGCTCGGCCTCGATCATTGCCAGACCGTGCTGCGTCACCAGATTGCGATGCTGGCTGACCGGCCGCTCGCCAATGCCGGCGATTGCATTTTCGCTATCTTCTTCGCGGGTGAAAGCTCTGCTCATTCTTCGAACCTAGAGCATTTCCAGCAAAAGTGTGAAACGGTTTTGCGTCCGGAAATGCGGCCAAAACAAAGAGATAGAGCGGCTTTACCGATTCGGTAAAAATCAGAACCGCTCTAGGCATGGTCGGCGGGCTTCACAAGCCATATTGGCCGGCTGGCCTCGCACCCCGCACCAGCGCCCGGCGGCGGAATCAACCAATCAAGCTCAGGTCACGCCAGCGCCGCGGTCGGTCGCAGGCTTGCGACCGAAAGGCCATTCCAATTCTTCAGCACCGGGCAGGCCTGGGTGATCAAGGTCGCGGAAAGCGCTTCGTCGCTTGCAAGCAGCTTTGCCAGAACGGCCGCGATCATCGTTTCCGCTCCCCGGATTGCGCCATCGTCGCATTTCAGCGCGATGCCCAGCCCCAGTTCCGGTATGGCCGCCCAATAAACGCCTTCTGCCCCCGATTTGACGAAGATGCGTCCAGGAGCCGCGCCCATCAACGCCGCATCGGCCTTATCCGTGCCCGAAATCAGGAATGGCTCGGCCATGCAGGCGCTCATCAGGCGCCCGGCGGCTTTCGCCCGTTCCGGCGGCAGCCCATTACCGGTGACCATTCGCGCAAAGCCGCGAGCGAGGTCGCGCAGCGGCACCGCATAGGTCGGGATCGAGCAACCGTCGATGCCACGATTGGCGGCATTATGAGCCGCGCCGGTTACGTCCTCCATTGCCGCGCGAACCATTTCTTGAAACGCATGGCCGGCCTCGACGTAGCCGTGATGATCAATGCCAGCGTGAACGCAGGTGCATAGAAAACCGGAATGCTTGCCCGAGCAATTATTGTGCAGCGCGCTTGGCGCGCCGCCGCCCTGCGCCAACGCCACGGTCGCAGCCTGGCTGGACGGCCAG
>DASYCS010000016.1:0-9871 GCA_036500025.1 Mesorhizobium sp.
CGCAAAGGCGCTGCCGATGCTCAGGCCGATCCGGACCGAAGTGGCGACGCCGAGGTCGAACGGTTCCGAGATATCGTCGATGGAGCGCTTTGCCAGATAGGTCGCCTCGATTTCGGAGGTGTTGGGCAGCAGGATGACGAATTCGTCGCCGCCGATGCGGCAGATGGTGTCTTGCTCCCGAAAAGTCTGCGTCAGGATTTTCGCCACTTTGCGCAGCAGATTGTCTCCGACGCCATGGCCGAAACTGTCATTGACCTGTTTGAACCCATCGAGGTCCATGCTGAGCACGGCGAACGGCCGGCCTCCATTGGCGGCGGGCGCGGCAAGTTCCTCGCACATGGCGCGGAGCTTTTCCTGGAGAAAAATACGGTTTGGAAGCCCGGTCAGCGCTTCCTTGACGGCCAGTTCGCGGTTGTCGATTTCAGCCCGGATCATGCGGACCGCGATGGCGTGGTTGCGCAGCATGACGATGACGATGCCGACGATGTAGACCGGCATTTGAATGCCGACCACGGCCATGCCCGGTTCTCGCGACAAAAGCGCGCCGACGACATAGGGAAAGCTCACCGCCAGCATGACGAAGATGGCGTAGCGAGGCGTTGCGGCGTTGCGCGATGTCGCCACGCCCAGAACGCCGGCCACGTTCAGTCCGGCAAGCACGGTCAGCGCCATATGGCCGCTGGCGGCGCATATGTAGCACCCCAAGCCGAAGGTTACCGACCACAGCGCGCCGGCAGCCATGAGCTGGGCAAGCGGAGAGTGAGCGGCGACGCGCCGTCCCCGTTCGCATTCGACCATCAGGTGGAAACGGATCACGAGCAAGATGAGATCGGCCGCGATCCATGCCCATGGCCACCAGGCATGGGTAAAGACCAGGGCGCTTCCAGCCAGGATCAAAACGCTTGCCGAACCGAACACGACAGCGAATTTGCGGTCGAATGTCGAGGCAAGCAGCTTGGCCCGAACCGCTTGCGGCTCGTCCTTCCAAGGCGCTGAAAACCACGCAAAAATACCGGTATCTGCTCTGAAAAGCTCACCCGGCACTGATTTTGGCGGCAATCCGGCGGATATCATCCATCTCTCCGTGTCGAGGGACACAGCTATCCCCGACACGGTGCGGCAAGGTGATTAAGATTTATTTAGGGTTTGGCGCCCGCGCGGCCGACAGGCCTATGCGGGCTGGTCGGTCTGGCGGCCGTAGCGGTTGGGGCCGGCGGTGCCTTGCGGCAGGCACAGGATCAGGAAGGCCAGGAAATCGCCGATGAGGAACAGCAGGCTGTACCAGCCGGTCCGGTTGAAATCATGCAGCCTTTTGACCGACAGCGCGATATGCGACAGGACCAGCACGCACAGCATCACCAGCAATATGGCGGCCCAACGGGTCATCGCGGCCTCGTCGCCCTCGGCGTTATATATCCTGTAGATTGGATAGAAACGGATCAGGTAAAGCAGCAGTCCGGCCAGCGCGAAGGCCGGCCGGCTCAGCCGGCCCGAAAAACTGAAAAAGGCCCACAGGGTTTGTTGAAGGCTCACGCTCGCGGCCTTAGTCGCGCAGCAATTCGTTGATCGACGTCTTCGAGCGCGTCCTGGCGTCGACCCGCTTGACGATGACGGCGCAGTATAGGCTCGGTCCGGGGGTGCCGTCCGGCAAGGGCTTGCCGGGCATGGTGCCGGCCACCACCACCGAATTGGCTGGAACTTCGCCGTAGAATATCTCGCCGGTGGCGCGGTCGACGATCTTGGTCGACTGGCCGATGAAGACACCCATGCCGAGCACGGAACCTTCACGCACGATGCAGCCCTCGACGACCTCGGAGCGCGCGCCGATGAAGCAATTATCCTCGATGATGGTCGGGCCTGCCTGCATCGGCTCCAGCACGCCGCCGATGCCGACGCCGCCCGAAAGATGCACGTTCTTGCCGATCTGCGCGCACGAGCCGACAGACGCCCAGGTGTCGACCATCGTGCCGGTATCGACATAGGCGCCGACATTGACGAAGGACGGCATCAGGACGACGCCCGGCGCTACATAGGCCGAGCGGCGCACGACCGAGGAAGGCACGGCACGGAAGCCGGCCTTCTCGAAGTCCACCGCACCCCAGCCGTCGAATTTCGAAGGCACCTTGTCCCACCACGCCGCCCCGCCGGGGGCGCCGGCGATGAGGTCCATCGGCGCAAGGCGGAAGGAGAGGAGCACGGCCTTCTTCAGCCACTGGTTGACATGCCATTTGCCGTCGCCCTGGTGCTCGGCGACGCGGGCATTGCCCTTGTCGAGCAGGTCGAGCGCGGCCTCGATGGCCTCGCGGACTTCGCCGCGTGTCGCCGTGGAAATGCCGTCCCGCTCCTCGAATGCCTTGTCGATGGTCTTTTCGAGGCTGGCCAGATCGGGCTTAGACATGCAATGGCTCCATTTCCACGCTGTTAAGGGCTGGCCCTTAACCTGTTATCAAAATCGCGCGGACCCTATGTTAAGGTCCGGGACGGGTCAATCGCGCCCGCGCCAAGGGACGGCGCAGCTACGCAGCATTTTTGGGGATACTCTGGCATGAATACCGAGGAAAAGGCGGGCTGGACGCCGCTTCCGCATTCGGACGAGGATCTGGAGCGGGCAAAAAGCGTGCCCGACACGCCGCAGACGCGCTCGCCGACCTATCGCCTGGCCTGGAACGACGAAGACTTTATGACGCGGCGCGAACTGCGCGCCGTGCGCCTCCAGCTCGAATTGCTGAAGCCGGAAATGATCCTGGCCCAACGTGGCATTCGCTCGACGGTGATCCTGTTCGGCGGCGCGCGAATTCCTGAACCCGGTGGTGAAGCGTGGGCGGCGAAGAACGAGACGCAGAAAAAGAACCTCGAGGAAAACAGCAAATATTATGAGGAGGCACGCAAGTTCGCCCGCCTCTGCTCGCAGCAGTCGGCATCGTCGGCCTATCGTGAGTTCGTCGTGGTGACCGGCGGCGGTCCGGGCGTGATGGAGGCCGGAAATCGCGGTGCCGACGATGTCGGCGCGCCGTCGATCGGCCTCAACATCGTCCTGCCGCACGAGCAGGCCCCCAACATCTACGTGACGCCGGAGCTGAGCTTCAACTTCCACTATTTCGCTATCCGCAAGATGCATTTCGTCATGCGCGCCAAGGCGGTGGCGGTGTTTCCCGGCGGCTTCGGCACCCTGGACGAGTTTTTCGAGACGCTGACGCTGATCCAGACCGGGCGCATGGAGCGCGTGCCGATAATCCTGTTTGGCAAATCGTTCTGGAGCCGCGCGCTCGATCTCGATTTCCTGGCCGAACAAGGCACGATAACGCCGGGCGACCAGGACATCATCGACTATGTCGATACAGCCGAGGAAGCCTGGAACATCATCAGCCGATTCTACAAGCTGTGAGGGGAGTAGGGGAGTAGGGGAGTAGGTTCGACCTCTCCCGTTGCTACTCGGCGCCGGCTATCGTGGTCAGGAACCCCGACAGGTCGTCGGTGACGAAATCCACGTCATCGTCGTGCAGCGGGTCGCGCTCCCATATCTCGGAGAAGGTCGGCTCGAAATTGCGCGGCACCACCAGCACCGTGGTCATGCCGAGCGCCTTCGGCACGGAAAGATTGCGCGCCAGATCCTCGAACATCACCGTATTGGCGCCGGTGACGGCGTGAAGCTCGGCAAAGCGCTCATAGGTCTGGCGCGCCGGCTTAGGCGTCAGCCCGGCGGCGACGATATCGAAGATGGCGTCGAAATGATCGAGGATGCCGAGTTGCCGCGCGGCGCGTTCGGCATGCCTGCGATCGCCATTGGTGAAGATGAATTTCCGGCCCGGAAGCTGGCGGATGGCGGTGCCGAGAACCGGGTCCGGCACCAGCCAGGAATAATCGATGTCGTGGACCTTTTCGAGGAAATCGTCCGGGTCGATGCCGTGCAACTCCATCAGCCCGTTCAGCGTCGTGCCGTATTTCAGGTAGAGTTCCTTTTGCAGCGTCCGCGCCTCGTCGCGCGGCAGCGTCAGCAACTCCGACACATAGGCCGTCATCCGCACGTCGATCTGCGAGAACAGGTTCGAGTGATGCGGATAGAGCGTGTTGTCGAGGTCGAACACCCAGTCGGTGACATGGGAGAAGCGGGCGGGATCGGGAAGCTCGGTCATGCGGCCCTTATGGCACGGAATGGCGTTCGGGAAACCGCCTGACCGGCAATTTTTAGCGGGCCAGCGGCAATTCGAACCCGATTGCCGCAGATGACGCGGGGGCAGGCGTCAAAGGAATTGCGCCGTCCCGGCCCGCCGGCTCGGCATGGCCCCTGGCCCGATAAGGTTCGTCGAATTCCGCCAGCTTCGGATTGCCCTGAACGGACGGGCTTCAAAGCGGCTGCGATATGGTGTTATCAAGCCCATACATCATGAGGCGGATTTGGTAATGAACACCATTGAAATACTGGACAGGCTGCTCGGCTTTCCGACCGTGAGCCGCGATTCCAATCTCGACCTGATCGGTTTCGTGGCCGATCTTCTGGAGCGCAACGGCATCGCCTCGCAGATCATCCACAGCGAGGATGGCCACAAGGCGAACCTGTTCGCCACGGTCGGTCCGGCGGGTGTTCCCGGCGTCATGCTGTCCGGCCACAGCGATGTCGTGCCGATCGACGGGCAGGACTGGACATTGCCGCCCTTCGCCATGACGGAGCGCGACGGCAAGCTTTACGGGCGTGGCGCCGCCGACATGAAGGGCTTCATCGCCGCCGCTCTGGTCGCCGCCATCAAGGCGTCGAAGATGGACCTGAAGACGCCGCTGCATCTTGCGATTTCCTATGACGAGGAAATCGGCTGCATCGGCGTACGCAGCCTGGTCGAAATGCTGCGGGCATCGCCGCAAAAGCCGCTGCTGTGCATCATCGGCGAACCGACCAACATGCAGGTGGCGACGGGCCACAAGGGCAAGATCGGCGCGCGCGCGTTCTGCCGGGGGCGCGAGGGCCATTCGGCGCTGGCGCCGCTGGCGCTCAACGCTATCCACCTCGGCTGCGATTTCATTGCCGCCCTGCGCCGCGAACAGGACAGGCTGGCAAGCGACGGCGCGCGCGACGGCGACTACGACATTCCCTACACCACGGTCCATGTCGGCAAGATCAATGCCGGCGTGGCGCTGAACATCGTTCCGAACCTGTGCCAGGTCGATTTTGAAATCCGCAACGTCGCGGCGGACAATGCCGAGGACGTGCTGGACAGGCTGCGGGCCGAGGCGGCGCGCATCGCAACCGAGGCGTCCGCAATCGCGCCGGAAGCGGCCATCGATATCGAGATATTCAACACCTATCCGGGTCTCGACACGCCGGCTGCCTCGCAGGCCGTCGCTTTCGTCAAGTCGCTGACGGGGGCCAATGGCACCATCAAGGTTGCCTTCGGCACCGAAGGCGGCCTGTTCAGCCGCGATGTCGGCACGCCGACGGTGGTCTGCGGTCCGGGTTCGATGGCTCAAGGCCACAAGCCGGATGAATTCGTCAGCATCGAGCAACTGGGCCGGTGCGACGAGATGCTGGACAAGCTGCTGCAACGCCTGACCGAGGCAACACCGCTGGCTGTGTAAATTAAAGCGCCGCCCTGTCGGCGTCGAAGACGCCTTGCACCACTGCGAAGCGCCGGCAATGGTCGGTAAAGCCCTGCACGGTTTGCGTCCGGTGCCGGGCATCCAGAACCGCCGAGGGTAAGGGGGGCGAGGTCGCCGCCAGCGGAGCGCGCGCCGCCGGGCGGCGGATAAATCGATCGGAACGGAAGGAAATTGGAGCGGGTAGCGGGAATCGAACCCGCGCATTCAGCTTGGGAAGCTAGCAGGCTACCATTACATCATACCCGCGCTGCCAGCCTGTTATCATGAAGCCGCACCGCGAGGCAATCGCAAAGCCGCAGGCTTGAAGCCTTTGCGGCAAATGCGTATCAGGTTTACAGCCGAACGATTCTGGAGACGCGCCTTGTCCGCATTGAACCGCTTTCTCGGCGACAGCCCGCTTCGGGTGCTGCTCAAGCTGATCGTCGTCTCGTTTATCGTCGGCCTCGTCATGAACGCCTTCGGCTGGTCGCCGCTCGACGTGTTCTACAGCGTCCAGCGCTTCTTCCTCGACATCTGGCACCTGGGTTTCCGCGCTTTCGGCAATCTTGCCAGCTATCTGCTGCTTGGGGCTGCGGTCGTGGTGCCGGCCTTCATCCTGCTGCGCCTGCTCAGCTACCGGAAATAGACCGGCGGGCGCGAGTCCGTACTTGGGCTGCTCCAGTAGCCGAATTCCGTTATCCGCGCAGGCCGTGCTGTTGCGCTTAAAGCCGATCCAAGGCACATCGATCACCGCTCCTGAGTGAGGATAGCCGCCCTTGGACCTGGCTTCTAAGCCCTTCATAGTCACCAATCGCTCGGTCCTGGCCATCGCGGTGCCGATGACGCTTGCCTATCTGACGACGCCGATCCTCGGGCTGGTCGATACGGCAGTGGTCGGCCAGTTCGGAAATGCCGCGATGCTCGGCGGCCTCGCTGCCGGCGCGCTGATTTTCGACGTGGTTTTCACCAGCTTCAATTTCCTGCGTTCGGGCACTACAGGGCTGGTCGCGCAGGCGTTCGGGCGCGGCGACGCGCTGGAAGAGCAGGCCATCTTCTGGCGCGCCGTGCTGATTGCCGTCGTCGTCGGTGTTGCGCTGGCGGCGTTGGCGCCGCTGGTCTCGCTCGGTGGCCAATGGTTCATCGACGCCGCACCCGGCGTCAATGCGGCGATGGATACCTACATCCGCATCCGCCTGCTCGCCGCCCCGTTCTCGCTCATCAACTATGCGATCCTCGGCTATGTGCTGGGCCGTGGCGAAGGCGCTCTCGGCCTGCTTTTGCAACTGGTGCTGAACAGCATCAACATCGTGCTTTGCCTGTTCCTTGGCCTCAAGCTCGGCTGGGGCGTGGCAGGCGTCGCCTGGGCAACCGTCAGCGGCGAGTTTCTGGCGATGCTACTCGGCCTGGCGATCGTTTGCCGGCGTTTCTACGCGCTGCCGCGCCTGTCGAAGGACCGTATCCTCAATCGCCAAGCCATCATGCGCATGATGGCGCTCAACCGCGACATCATGATCCGCTCGTTTTCGCTGCTGGCGACTTTCGCGCTGTTCACCCGCCAGGGCGCGCAGCACGGCACGGTGACGCTGGCCGCCAACGCGGTGCTGATGAATTTCTTCCTGGTCGCCAGCTTCTTTCTGGATGGCTTCGCCACCGCTGCCGAACAGCTGGCGGGGCGCGCGGTTGGCGCGCGGGCGCAGGCGGCTTTTCGGTTGGCGGTGCGCCTTACCTTGTTGTGGGGATTTGCGCTGGCGGGCGCTGCCACGCTCGTCCTGCTCTTCGCCGGTGACAGGCTGATCGGCCTCGTCACCACGGCGCCGGATGTCCGGGCCACCGCTGCCGCCTACCTGCCCTGGGCCGCCTTCACCGCGTTGAGCGGCGTGCTGGCTTTCGAGATGGACGGCGTCTTCATCGGCGCAACATGGTCGCGCGACATGCGCAACATGATGCTGGTGTCGTTTCTGGTGTTCGTGGCGGCGCTGTTCGTTTTGACGCCCTTCGGCAATTATGGCTTGTGGGCGGCCTTGCACATCTTCCTTTTGACGCGCGGCTTAAGCCTGCTGGCAATATTGCGGCTGCGGTTGCGCGGCGCTTTCGGTTAGAGCGGCTTGGCCGCCCAGGCGTAAAGATTGCTGTCGCGCAGGTCGCGGATCGACGGCAGGCCCTGCTTTTCGACAAAATCGCTGATGCCCGAAACGATGCGCGCCGGCAGCGCCGGCCCGGCATAGATCATGCCGGTGTAAAGCTGCACAAGATCGGCGCCCGCGCTGATCTTCTCCAGCGCCGTCGCCGCCGAATCGACGCCGCCGACGCCGATGAGGGCCGCGTCGGGTCCAAGCAGTTTGCGCATTTTTGCAAGCATGATGGTCGAGCGTTCGAACAGCGGCCTGCCTGAAAGCCCGCCGGCCTCCGTGGCGGCGCTCGAACTTTTCAGCCCCCGTGCCAGCGTGGTGTTGGAAACGATGACGCCGTCGATCCGCTTTTCCGTGACCTCGGCTGCGATATCCTCAAGTTCGGCCTCGGCCAGATCCGGTGCGATCTTGAGGAAGACCGGCGGCCTGGAAGAAGCTTCGGTGCGCGCCGCCAAAACACGGCCCAGGAGTTCGCCAAGCTGCTCGCGCGCCTGCATGTTGCGCAGGCCCGGCGTATTGGGCGAGGAGATGTTGACCGTCAGGTAGGCGGCCAGCGAGGCGAAGCGGCGGATGCCTTTTTCATAGTCGCCGATGCGGTCGGCGCTGTCCTTGTTGGCGCCGATATTGACGCCGACGATGCCGGTGCGGCCACGGCGCGCGATGAGGCGGCGCTCCGCCGCATCATGTCCTTCATTGTTGAAGCCCAGCCGATTGATGACCGCCTTGTCCTCGACCAGCCGGAAGATGCGCGGCTTCGGATTGCCTTGCTGCGCCAGCGGCGTGATGGTGCCGATCTCCGTGAAACCGAAACCCAGTCCAAGCAGCGCGTCCGGCACTTCGGCGTTTTTATCGTAGCCCGCCGCCATGCCGAGCGGATTAGGAAAATCGATGCCGCAAAGGCTCGTCGCCAGCCTTCTGTCATGCGTCGCCGCCGCGCTCACCGGCAGGCCGCAGCGCAATGCCGCGATCGACAGGCCATGGGCGGTCTCCGGGTCGAGGGAGAACAGCAACTTCTGGCCGATGCGGTCGAACATGCTCATTCACCGTCCATTTCAGGCACCGTCCATTTCAGGAAATTCGTGCAAGCCATCCGCCCCCAGCGGCAGCGCGCGCACGCAGGTCACGGCATCGAGGGCCAGCGCGCCATAAAGATGCGGAAACAGATCGCCGCCGCGCGAAGGCTCGTATCGGAGCGCGTCGCCCAGCGCGCTGCCATCGACCGCGATCAGCAGCAGGTCTTTTTGCGCCGAAAAATGCTTTCTCGCCGTCTCGCCAGCCTGCGCGGCGGTCGAGAAATGAATGAAGCCGTCGGCAATGTCGACCGGTGCTCCAAGGAAGCAGCCGTTCTTTTCAGCTTCGCGCCACAAAACTTCAGGACAGATCTTGTAGATGGTTCGCGTCATCGCTGCGCTATAGTCCGAATAGGCGGCGCGGAAAAGGGCGGCGCGAAGCTCCTCCCCATTTCAGGCGCAAACATGCGATAATCCTTGTCTGACGACCGATGGAGAAAAAGATGCAGCTTCAACATCTGATTGTTTCCGCCTCGTTCTTCTCGCTTTTCGCCATGCCCGCGCTTGCCGAGGACGCCGGACGCTACCGGTTGGAGAAATCCACGGACGGCTATATCCGCATGGATACGCAGACCGGAGCGATGTCGCGATGCGAAGACCGCGCCGGACAGTTGGTCTGCCGTATGGCGGCGGACGAGCGCAGCGCCTACCAGAACGAGATCGACGATCTCCAGGACAGCGTGAAGGCGCTCGATGCCCGTGTCGGCAAGCTTGAGAACTCGCTTTCCGCCCGCCTGGAATCGAAGCTTCCAAGCGAAGAGGAATTCAACAAGACGATGAGCTACATGGAGCGCTTCATGCGCGGCTTCATGGGCATCGTCAAAGACATGGACAAGAATGGCGACAATACCGCCCCGGCAAAGCCGCTGCCTGAGAAAACTTAAACCCTTGAACCCGATTGCCCCGGCAGCCGGATGCGGCTCCGGGACAATCGCTTATAATGGGCGCCTACAGGCGTGTGGCGCGCCTATTTCCTGGCGAGCAGGTCGCGGATTTCGGTCAGCAGCGCGACATCGGCGGGCGGCGGGGCCGCAGCCTCGGCAGGCTTTTCGCTCTCGACCCGACGACGCATCGTGTTGACGGCTTTCACCATCAGGAAAATGA
>DASYCS010000017.1:0-6199 GCA_036500025.1 Mesorhizobium sp.
GCCCTGTTTGGCGGCGGCGCGGACAACTGGACAGGACGCGGCACCGGCGTGGACGATGCCGGCTTGAACCGGAAGATTGCGGCAATCGAGGCCGGGCTGAAGCGCCATGCCGCAATCCTTTCCGATCCGCTGGCGATTGCGGCAGCTCTTGGCGGCCGCGAACTGGCTGCGATTCTAGGCGCGACGCTGGCGGCCCGGCACCACGGCATTCCTGTTCTGCTCGATGGCTTCGTCTCGTCCGCCGCCGCCGCGCCCCTGGCCAAGCTTCACCCGGAAGGTCTCGCTCACACGCTGGCGGCCCATGTTTCGGCGGAAGCAGGCCACCGCCGCCTGCTTGAAGCACTCTCTTTGCCGCCCTTGCTCGATCTCGGCATGCGCCTTGGCGAAGGTTCAGGCGCATGCCTTGCCGTCAACATCGTGCGCTCGGCTCTGGAATGCCATGCGCACATGGCAAGCTTTGCCGAGGCCGGTGTCTCGGAGAAATAAGGCTAACGTTTCGAACAGCTTAACGAAGCGACTCGCCAAAGAAGGTGATGAGGCGCTTCCAGTGGCGCTCGGCCCCGGTCTCGTCATAGACGTCATGGTCGGGCACGCACCAGCCATGCGCCATGCCGACATAGTTCTCCAGCACATGGTCGACTTCCGCTTCGCGCAGCGCCTCTGCCAACCGCGCCGATTGCTCGGGCGGGAAGCTCTTATCGACGCCGGAAGAGCCGACATAGACCTTGGCCTTGATCTGCGCGGCATGGCGATGCGGACTGTCCGGCGCGTCGCTGGCAAGATTGCCGCCGTGAAAGCTGGCTGCGGCCTTGATGCGGTCCGCATGCGCGGCCGCGCCGTTCAAGGCCCGCGCGCCACCCATGCAATAACCAACCGTGCCGACCGAACCCGTTGCGCCGTCCTTCGCCAAGGCATCGAGGAATGCGCCGGTGTCGGCCTGCGTCATCGCCTGGGTGGTGGCGGCCATCATGCCGCGAATCTGGTTCGCCGTGGATTCAACGGAAAAGCTCGTCTTGGCATCGAGCGGACCATAGGCGCCGCTGCGGTAAAACAGGTCCGGCACCAATACGACATAACCCTCGCCGGCCAGTCGCTCCGCCATTCCATCCAGCGCCGGCCGAGGGCCGAATGCGTCCATATACAGGATCACGCCCGCATTGCCGGACGAGGCATTGGCCGGCTTGAAAAGCCCGGCCTTCGCCACGCCGTCATTGGTCTTGATTTCGATGTCTTTTCTGGTCACGGCGAACTCCTTGATTATGGCCGCGATAGATATCCGCCGAACTGGCAAGCGCAAGCCATCGACGACAAACCGCCATCAACATTTCGTGCGGAGACTACCGCGCGAAGGCTTTCATATGAAAAGCCTGCATATCCTGCGGATAGCGGTAGTGCACGCCATGGGGACAGGCGTTGCGGTCCAGGCAGCCGCCGACGCGGCAGGCATCGCCGCGCGACCCGCGCACATGCGCAAGACACGCCCGATAGGCAAAGCCATCCGGCGAATAGGCATCGACCGGACAGGATTTCAGGCATGGCTTGTCCACGCATGCATCGCATGGATGGACCGGCGTTTCGGCAGCCGGAAACGAAATCTCGTTCTCGAAAAGCAATGCTCCGCGAAAAGCGTGCCAAAGTCCGTATCGCGGATGCATGAGAATGCCGAGCGGCGACGGCTTCAGCCTTTCCGCCCGCATGGCCCATTGCTGGAACGGCAGATAGGGCTTGTCGTTCGGGCCAACCGCCCTCGCCGCGAATTTTTCGGCGGCAGCGCCTGTCACCTGCCGCGACCATGTATCGAGCGGGTCGGCCAGGTCTTCCGGCTGGCTTTCGTGCCATCGTGAAAAATAAGGCCATGTCGAAGCGCCGGCCTGGCCGACAAGCACTACCGCTTGGGCGCGCGCGCCGGACAACCCGTCCGGCGCGTCTTCACCAGCATCGAAGTTGAAACCGCCACGCAATATCAGGCCGTTTTCGGCGAGGACCGCCGACAATTCAGGCAGGATATCTTGCGTCGCGCTCATGGCTTCGAGGCAATACTACTTCTTGTCCGAATCGGAGAATGCGCTCCGCCAGACTTCCTTATGGATAATGTCGGCCACTTTAGCCCGGCCTGCATCGGGCTCCTTTCAAGTGAAGGCGTCGGGCATGGACTCCTTCTTCCTGGCGATGAAGTCCTTCAAGCCGTCATCGATGCCCGGATCGAGGAACGGCGCTTCGTAGCTTTCCAGCCAGTGGCGCGCCAGAATGTTGGCGCGTTGCGGCGCGGTTTTCTCGCCCTCGGCCAGCCACTGCTCGAACGAATTATTGTCGGCGATGGTGGAACGGTAGAAGGCGGTCTGGAAATTCGCCTGCGTGTGGTCGCAGCCGAGATAGTGGCTGCCCGGCCCGACCTGCCGGATGGCGTCCATCGCCTGGCCGTTTTCGGAAAGATCGATGCCTTCCGCGAATTTCTGGGTCATGCCGAGCTGGTCGATATCCATCATGAACTTGTCGTAGCTGGAAGCCAGCCCGCCTTCGAGCCAGCCGGCGGCATGCAGCACGAAATTGGTCCCGGCAAGAATGGTCGAGTTCAGCGTATTGGCGCTTTCATAGGCTGCCTGCGCATCCTCCACTTTCGAGGCGCATAGCGAGCCGCCGGTGCGGAATGGCAGGCCGACGCGACGCGCCAGCTGCCCCGCACCGTAGGAAACCAGCGACGGCTCCGGCGTGCCGAAGGTCGGCGCTCCAGATTGCATGGAGATGGACGAGGCGAAGGTGCCAAACAGCACCGGTGCACCCGGATTGACCAACTGGGTGAAGGAAGCGCCGGCCAGCACTTCCGCCAGCACCTGTGTCAGTGTCCCGGCCACCGTCACCGGGCTCATCGCGCCGGCAAGGATGAACGGCGTGACGATGCAGGCCTGGTTATGGCGCGCATAGACTTTCAGCGCGCCCAGCATCGTCTCATCGAACACCATCGGCGAATTGGCGTTGATCAGGCTGGTCAACACCGTGTTTTTCTCGACGAAGTCGTCGCCGAACACGATCTTTGCCATCGCAACCGTGTCTTCCGCGCGCTCAGGCGCGGTAACCGAACCCATGAACGGCTTGTCGGAATATTTGATGTGCGCATAGATCATGTCGAGGTGGCGCTTGTTGACCGGCACGTCGACCGGCTCGCAAACCGTGCCGCCCGAATGGTGGATCGACGGCGCCATATAGGCCAATTTCACGAAGTTGCGGAAATCCTCGATCGTGGCGTAGCGGCGGTTGCCGTCGAGATCGCGCACGAAGGGCGGGCCGTAGACCGGCGCGAAAACCGTGGCGTTGCCGCCGATCTGCACGGAACGCTCGCTGTTGCGGGCATGCTGCGTATAGACCGAGGGGGCGGTTTTCAGCAGCGAGCGGCACAGGCCTTTCGGGAAGTGCACCCTTTCGCCCTTGACGTCGGCGCCGGCTTCTTTCCAGAGTTGCAGCGCTTCTGCGTCATCGCGAAAGATGATGCCGGTCTCTTCGAGCACCGTATCGGTGTTCTTCTCGATCAGCGCCAAGCCTTCCTCGTCCAGTACGTCGTAGACCTTGATGTTGCGCTTGATATAGGTGAGCTGGGTGCCGGGTCCGCCGCCGGAGCGCGCCGCGCGCCGTGCCGCTGCGCCGCCGCTGGCTGCGCGACCGCGCCGGGCGGTTGACGCCTCCTGATCCACCGTCGCCTGTTCGCTCATGATCGTTCTTCCTTGAACCAGTTTGGCTTGAAACAGTTTGGCCGCCCGCGCGTCGTGCGGCGGCTTCTTGCCGGATCGTAGTCATGCACCCTATTTGAAACGGCCCGCCAGCGCCAACGCCTGTCTCAAAATCGACAAGAAATCCAATAGATTTGCGGTCGCTTTCTTTTTGCAGGAAGTCGCAAATCAGCTATGGCATAGCTTCACCTGGGGATACGTATTGTCCAACGTTTTTTTAGCCCGGCGAGAGGTCGCTCGGCACTATGGAGCTGAATAGACATGGCCGACGACGAGATCATCCTGTCCGAGCTTTCCGACGACGAACTCGTGCAGCAAATGCACGACGACCTCTATGACGGATTGAAAGAGGAAATCGAGGAAGGCACCAACATCCTTTTGGGGCGCGGCTGGGTTCCCTACAAGGTGCTGACCGAGGCGCTGGTCGAAGGAATGCGCATCGTCGGCGAGGATTTCCGTGACGGCATCCTGTTCGTTCCCGAAGTGCTGCTGTCGGCCAACGCCATGAAGGCCGGCATGTTCATCCTGCGCCCGCTGCTTGCCGCCACCGGCGCGCCCAAGCAGGGCAAGATGGTCATCGGCACCGTCAAGGGCGACATTCACGACATCGGCAAGAACCTCGTCGGCATGATGATGGAAGGTGCCGGCTTCGACATCATCGATCTCGGCATCAACAATTCGGTCGAAAAATATCTCGCTGCCATCGAAGAGCACCAGCCTGACATTCTCGGCATGTCGGCTCTGTTGACCACGACCATGCCCTACATGAAGGTCGTTATCGACACGATGAAGGAAAAGGGCATCCGCGACGACTATGTCGTCATGGTCGGCGGCGCGCCGCTCAACGAGGAATTCGGCAAGGCCGTCGGCGCAGACGCCTATTGCCGCGATGCTGCGGTAGCCGTCGAAACCGCCAAGGACTTCATGAAACGCAAGCACAACGTTCGTGCAAATGCCTGAATGACGAAAGGGCCGCCCGGTTGGAGCGGCCCTTTCGGTTCATAGCTGACAAGGCGCAGGAAGGCCTTGACGCTGCCTAACCAGCTTAATCGCCGGCCAGCCTCAATTAGTCGAGTTGGCGATTTTCTTGCCGGCGTGCTGCGTGGCGTTCACCGTATTGGCGGTGTCCTGGCCGGCCCCGCGGATGGTATTTGCGCAGCCCGTCACCAGCACAAGGCTGGCAATGGCGGCGATCGATGCATATCTGGATAGCGTCATGGTAGGTGGTCCCTCTATGAATAATCTGGCTATCGAAAACGGCGAAGTGGCGAACTGGTTCCATGAAGCGCGCGGATGAAGTTGCCGAGGCCGAAAAAGCCGCCAGGTCCGGGCGGCTTCTGGTCATCGCCTGCGGCATGCTTGCGCGCGAAATCCTGGCGGTAAAGCAACAGCTCAAGCTCGATCATCTCGATCTCACCTGCCTGCCCGCCGACTTTCATTTCTACCCGGACCGCATCGCGCCAGCTATGGATAAGGCGATCACCGAAGCCAGGGCGGGCGGCTACGACCATATCTTCGTCGGCTACGCCGATTGCGGCACCGGCGGCAATCTCGACCATATTTGCGAGAAACATGGCGTCGAGCGCATGGCCGGCCCACACTGCTTTGCCTTCTACCAGCGCATGGAGGCTTACAGGGAGGTCGCGGAAGACGACATGATGTCGTTCTACATGACCGATTTCCTGTGCCGCCAGTTCGACGCTTTTTTCATGAAGCCGCTCGGCCTCGACAAGCACCCCGAGCTTATCCAGGATTATTTCGGCAATTATGAAAAGCTGATCTATCTGGCCCAGACCGACGACCCGGAACTGGACAAGGTAGCCGAAGCCGCCGCGAAGATGCTGGGGCTTGTCTATGAACGCCGCCCCACCGGCTACGGCGACCTCCCGGCGGGACTTGCGCGGGCGGCCGCTTCCGTCGTCTAGTTCTTCGACCAAGGAGAACGCGATGAACCTGCGCAAGGCCACCCTCACCGCCTGCATTGCCCTTTTTGCCGGAAGCGCGCTTGCCGACGGCGTGGTGCAGAAGCTTATCACGCCCGCCGACAAGGCGAGGCTCGACCACTATGTCGAGACGCGCAAGACGGCGCTTGATGAGGCCAAAGCCGGCAGTCCGGCGGATGTGAAAGCGCTTAATGCGTTGCTGGCGCGGCGGCTCGTTTCCTTTTCCGACAAGGACCTGACCGGCAACTGGCAATGCCGCACGATCAAGCTTGGCGGCGATCTCGGCGCACTGGTGATTTACGGCTGGTTCGAATGCAAGGTAACCGACGACGGCTCCGGCTGGCTTTTGGAAAAGACCAGCGGCTCGCAGCGCACCAAGGGCCGCTTCTACGACGACGGCGAGAAACGCTCGATTTATCTTGGTTCGTTCTACGTTTCGGGCGATCCGGTGAAACCTTATGCCAGCGGCCCCGGCACCGATCAGGTCGGCTACGCCTTCCGCACCGATGCCAATGAGTTTCGCATCGAGTTTCC
>DASYCS010000018.1:0-4370 GCA_036500025.1 Mesorhizobium sp.
GGCGTTCGGCACACGCACGCCGGAGGTGGTGCCGTTCCAGGTGAACACCACGTCGCGCGAGAAATCGATCTGCTTCAGGTCCGGCAGCACGCCATAGGGCGCTTCGATCTTGCGCGTGTCGGCAAGCTTGAGCTGCTTGACCACATCGGTGACCCAGCCGGAGCCGAAGCTTTCCCAGGCTACCATGTCGACGCCACGCTCGCCGAGCAGCGACCACAGCGCCATTTCAACGGCGCCGGTATCCGATGCCGGCACGATGCCGATGCGGTAGTCGGCGGGAACCTGAAGGACTTCACGGGTGAGATCGATGGCCTGAGCCAGCTTGGACTTGCCGACCTTGGCGCGGTGCGAACGGCCAAGCGGAGCATCCTTCAGCGCCTCGACCGACCAGCCGGGGCGTTTGGAGCAGGGACCTGAGGAAAAATTGGGGTTTTCCGGACGGAGTCCGGGCTTGGTGGGTGTCGTCATCGTGGTCTATCCTTCCAGATAGTGGCCCCTCGTTGGGGAGGGGTGGCCCACTCCGGCCATTACCGAAATCCCCGGAAAAGCGCAAGCGATAAAAGGATTGCAGGTGCAATCCTGTAGGTCGCTGTAGCTACTTGCTGAACAAAGCTGGTACATGCAGGATGAACCGACACGCCAGTTACACGCTGGCGGCCGTGACGTTTCCTGATTGTTTGGTGCCTATGCCAAGACTAGACGAAGAGACCCATTCGGAACCGACACGGTTCGATGAAGCGCTGCCGCTCGGCCCGCAATCCAGCAGCCCGGTCGAACGCGCCATGTGCCTGGCTCCCATTCCGATATTGACCTATCACCAGATAGCCATTCCCGCTAAGCGCGGCAGCCCCTTCAGAAGCTTGACCGTACATCCCGGCCGTTTCCGCAGGCATATGCGCTGGCTAGCCCGCCTCGGCTATCGCGGGCTGTCGATGCGCGATCTGATGCCGTATCTGCTCGGTCAGCAGCGCGGCAAGGTGTTCGGGCTGACCTTCGACGACGGTTTTCAGAATGTGTCCGAAAATGTGCTGCCGGTCCTTGCGGAAACCGGTTACACGGCAACCAATTACTTCGTCGCCGGCCATCCCGGCGGTTCGAATTTCTGGGACAGGGACAAGGGCGTTCCCGAAGCGCCGCTGATGAGCGCTCGACAGATAAGCGAATGGGCCGGGGCAGGACATGAGGTTGGGGCGCATACGGTCGATCATGTCGATTTGCCGCAACTTGAAGAGAGCGACGCCGCCGCGCAGATACGCATGTCGCGCGTGCTGCTGGAAGAACTGGTCGGCGTGCCGGTCAGCTCGTTTTGCTATCCTTATGGAAAGTATGGACCGGAGCATGTCCGGATAGCCCGCATGGCCGGTTTTTCAACCGCAACCACCACCGTTCGCGGCCATGTTCGCCATGGCGCCGATATGTGGCAGTTGCCCCGCGTGCCGGTGGTGCGCTCCACCAGCTTCCTGCGGCTGGCCCAGAAACTGTTCACATCCTACGAGGACCGGAGAGGCCGCGGTGCCTGAGACAGGAAAGCCGCCCCGGATCGCGGTCATCGTTCGACGGTTCGGCGCGCAGTTCGGCGGCCTCGAAGCGTATGCGGAAAACCTCGTCCGTGAACTTCGCCATGAATATGACCTGCATGTTTTCTGCCAGGAATGGGAGAGCGACCTGCCGGTCCCGCACACCATCGTGCCTCGCATCGAAGGCGCGCCGAGCTGGCTCAATCTTCTGGATTTCACCTGGCGTTGCCAGAAGCTGGCGAAAGGTTTCGACATCGTCCATTCCCACGAGAACAGCTGGCTTGGCGATGTGCACAGCGTGCACATGATGCCCGTGCGCTATTCACGATACCACCATCGAGCGGGGTGGAAGCGAAGCCTTTCAACCTGGATGAACCCGCGCCTGCTTGTCTATTTGACGATGGAAGCCATGCGCTACCGCAAAAAAGCCAAGCGCCGGATCGTTGCGGTTTCGCCGCTTACTTTGGAACAGATTGAAATTGCCTACAGGCGGCATCCGCCGGCGACCATCATCGCCCCGGCGGTGCATGTTCCCCAGACCGAAATGAGCCGAGGCGAGGGCCTTGACGCCCTTGGGCTGCCGCATGACAGGCATCATGCGCTGCTGGTTGCGCACGATCCGGCACGCAAGGGTTTGACGACGCTGCTGGCGGCATTGCCGCTGGTAAGCGCCAAAGTCGATTTGATCGTGGTGGGCGGGCGCGACGACCTCGCCATTCGCAACCGCGCCCTGGTGGCGGCGGCTGGACAAGCGGGGAGGGTCCACATCTGGCCTCGCCAAAAGGACCTGGGCGTGTTCTACGCCGCCGCCGATGTTTGCGTCTTCCCGACCACCGGCGATGCGTTCGGAATGGTCCCTTTGGAGGCGGCATCCCACGGTTGTCCGACGATCGTCAGCTCGAAACGCCATTGCGGCTTCGCGCATTATGTGACGCCGGAGATCGATGCGCTTGTGCTGGAAAACCCGACCGATCCGGTCGCGCTCGCCGGAGCCATCGATCGGCTGTTCACGGACCCGGCGCTCTATGAACGCGTGGCGCGCAATGGAAAGAGCCTCGCTTTGGGCATGGGCTGGGACAGGGCGGCCCAGAGCTATTCTCGGTTATACCAGACAATACTTGCCGGCGAGGAACCGGGCACGACGGCGCTGCCCATCGATCACCGGCTGGCGACATAGGAGACGGGCGCAGGGCATGATGCCTTCACCGCTTGCGCGGGCATCGACCCGCTTGCCGAGCGAGCCTGTCGGAAGTCTGTGCTGGACGACGATCCACTCCCTCTTTGCCGAAGAGGGCGTGGGCAGGATAGTCGTTTCGGCATCCGCTCCGCAAACGAAAGCGGCGGACCCGAAGGCCCGCCGCGATGTTTTTTCCGAAGCGGTAGAAACCTACCAGAGGTCGTAGCGCAGGCCGACCTTGATTTCATGCGTGTCGAAACCGTCATCACGGCCCTGGACGCCGGTAGCGCCGGCGGCAGCCGTATCGCTGTCCCATCCGAACATGTCTCCGCCCTGGATGTGGCGGTATTTATAGCCGGCATCGAGCTTGAGGTTTTTGGAGATGTCGTAGGAGACGCCCGCCATCAGCGCATAGGTGAAGCGCCAGCTGTCTTCGCCTTCGTGCTGGCTAGTGCCAATCGCGGCTGCGGTCGGGCAGGCCGCGCCGGTGCAATAGGCCGTATTGGAAAGGTTATCCCAGCGCACCAGCGAATAGCCGAGGCCGCCGCCCACATAAGGCGTGAAGCCGGCATAGGTGCCGAGATCGACGTAGCCGTTGGCCATGACGCCGATGGCCGAGAATTTGGCGCCGTCTTCCGTCCGGCAGCCGGTCGAGGCGGGCAAGCCCGGCGCGCACGGACCGGCGCCGGCGGTGGTGCCGGCGAAATCACCGCGGAACCCTTCCACGGTGGCGTCGGCGCGCAGCCAGTCGTTGAAATGATAGCCGAAGCCGGCGCCGAAGGTGACGTCGGTGTCGATCCCGCTGGTGGCGAAGGCATTATCGGAATAGCTGCCGGGCGGCGTGGCATCGAAGGCGCGGTAGCCGGGGTTGCCGATCCGGTCCTTGAGAATGTAGCCGACATCGCCCCTGAGATACCAGCCGGAGCCGATTTCCACCGGCTTGTATTCCGGCGCCTGGTCGACATAGATCGGCGGGTCGTAGTCGGCGGCAAGGGCTGGCGCGAGAGGCATGATGGCGGTGGCGGCAAGCGCCAGCGCGATACGAATGTCGAGTTTCATGGTCCTCAACTCCAGAAGTTGCCGCTGTTTGCGAGGCGAATACAGCGTCGGTTCGTGGAGTATTGTTAACCATAGTGGTTAAGTACGGGTTAAGGCTAACAGAGTGTTAGCGATCAATGATGTGGCATGTCGAAAAGCTGCGCAATCACGGGCGGGCTTGCGTTGCAAACGAGCGCCGCCGGGTATCGTCAGTCTGTTTTACCGATCCGGCCCGGGATCAGCCGGCGCGGGCGGCCGGGCGGAAATGTCCGCCGCCGGTCCGGATCATCGCTGGCTCAGGCTGCGTTGCGGGTCTCTGAAATGATCCCGACGAGGTCGTTGACCACTTTTTCGACCAGGCTCTCATCGTCGCCCTCCGCCATGACGCGGATGAGCGGTTCGGTGCCGGAGGGACGGATGACGACGCGGCCGGTATCGCCCAGGCGGTTGCGCGCTTCCTCGATGGCCGCCTTGACGGAAGCGTCTTCCAGCGGCTTGCCGCCGGAAAAGCGAACGTTCTTGAGCAATTGCGGCACCGGCTCGAATTTCTTCGAAAGTTCGCTTACCGGCTTGTCTTGCCGCTTGACGCAGGCCAACACCTGCAAGGCCGAAACCAGGCCGTCGCCGGTGGTGGAGAA
>DASYCS010000019.1:0-2169 GCA_036500025.1 Mesorhizobium sp.
TCGGCGCTCGGCTGCGCGGTGCAGACGCTGCTTGCCAAGGGCGAGGCCTACACGACCGCTGAATTCAAGGTAAATCTGACCCGGCCGATTACGGCGAAGACCGGCGAAGTGGTGTGCGAGGGCAAGGTGATCCACAAGGGGCGCACGCTGGCCCTGTCGGAAGCGACGCTCAAGGACAAAGACGGCAGACTGCTGGCCTTCGGAACGGAAACATGCTCGATCTTCCCGGTCGCCAATCTGGCCGCCCGTTGACGAAGCCCTGAGCCGGAGCCGCCGTTTTCAATGCAAACGGGCTGCCGCCTCATTTTATGCGGATGTCGATCAATTGCCAGCTGCCAGCATCGTCATCGAGATATTTGAGATCGACGACATAGCGTGAGCGGATTTGCGCGCCGAAGCCGTTCTGGGCATCCACCCATGCGCTGACGTGGAAAACGCAGCCGGGCCTGGTCGAGATCGCCACCTGATCGTCGGTGATCCATGGAAATTCGGCGCTCGAAGGCGCCTTCAGCTGCCGCTTCACGAATGTTTGCGACATGACGAAGGCCAGCGTCTTTTCCTTGCACCTCCTGGCCAGCGCTGCCGCCTTGTTTTCCGCATCTGTGGCTGCCTGCGTCGCCTCGGCCTCCTTCGCCTGTTTGGCGTCGAGGGCGGCCTGCTTTTCATCGAGCATTGCTTGTCTGGCGTCCGCCTCGGTCTTTGCCTTGGCTGTGGCCTCGCGGGCTTGCTGCGCCTTGGCGTCGGCAATGGCCCGTTCGGCGGCGTTCGCCGCTTTCTCCGCCGCTCTTGCCGCCTCCAGCCCCGCGCGCGAGGTCAGGCCATAGTCGAGATAGACGAACTGGTTGCAGGCAAGGACGGCCGCCAGCGAAAGCACGAAAAGGGCAGCCGCAAATCCCGCCTGACGGACAGCGCTTCTGCGCCATCGCGGCAGCGCCAACCTCAACAGCGAAACAGCCAGCCACAACCCGGAAAACATCCAGACAATGGCCGCCACGAGCAGCCCGGTCCCAAACATGCCCCACCCTCGGTTCCCCGAGGATAGTTTGGCTCAAAATCCGATATGTGCAAACGAAATTGCGTCTCGAAGCGCCTTAGCGGCCTGTCACGCCTTGTCTGGCTCGCTCGCCTTCGATCGCCGAAAACCGCTTCAGGAATTCACCTTGTGCGGTGACGACTGAGCGCGGCGTCAGGTCGAAACGGTCGGCGGAAAAGCCGCGCGGCCGACCGAAGAACTCCGTCGCCTCGGTGATGGAAAACCCCGCAAGCATCGTCGCCTCGAAATAGGCGGCAATCTGGTCGGCGCGCTTTATGTCGCGCCGCAAGGCGGCATTTATCGCGGCAGGCAAGGAAAAGCGCAGGTGGATCGCCCGTTGGAGGCGTTCCTCGCACTGTTTGTAGCTGCCCCCCATCACCGATTTGAACGGTGAGATCATGTCGCCGATGACATATTCCGGCGCGTCATGCAGCAGGGCCGCGAGCCGCGTTTCCGGCGAGGCTTCCGGCGCGATTTCGCCAAACAGCTTTTCCACCAGCAGCGAGTGCTGGGCGACGGAAAAGGCATGGTCGCCGCGCGTCTGGCCGTTCCAGCGGGCAACGCGGGCAAGGCCATGGGCGATGTCGGTGATTTCGATGTCGAGCGGCGAGGGATCGAGCAGGTCGAGCCGCCGTCCCGACAACATGCGCTGCCAGGCGCGCGCCGGCGCGCCGGTGCGGTCGGCCATCAGGCCTCCTCCGTGCCGGCCGGCTGCGGAAAAGTGAAGGTCGCCCAATTGGGGATGGCGACCGTCACCGGCACATCGCTGGCGGTAATCGCAACGCCTGCGTCGAGCGCCTCCTTGACCCGGTCGATGCGCATAATGGCAAGGCCCTGCCTGCCTGCCGTCGAGCCAAGCACGCCGACTGCCTTGCCGGCGGCGGCGATCTCGGTTCCGCTGCCGGGAAGAGGGGTGTCGGCTGAAAGGATCAGCACCCGCCGCCGCGCCGTGCCGCGATGCTGCATGCGCGAAACGACTTCCTGTCCGACATAACAGCCTTTGCTGAAACCGACACCGCCGGTCTGGTCCAGCAGCACATCATGCGGGAACGCATCGCCCAGCGCATAATCGGCGCCGCTTTCGGCAACGCCATGGGCGATGCGCAACGCGTTCCACGAAGAAAGATCGCCGCCAT